>NZ_JAVRCI010000005.1:0-194681 GCF_034530835.1 Nostoc sp. DedQUE12b
TGAACATGAAACCAGGAGATATTTTATTTGTCGATGAAATTCATCGCCTCTCGCGGATGACAGAGGAAATTCTCTACCCAGCGATGGAAGATTATCGCTTAGATATTACCATTGGTAAGGGTTCCAGCGCTCGCATTAGAAGTTTGCCACTGTCAAAGTTTACTCTAGTGGGAGCTACAACCCGTGTGGGTGCTTTAACTTCACCACTGCGCGATCGCTTCGGTTTAATTCAAAAACTGCGATTTTACGAAGTTGACGAACTGACTCAAATTGTACTGCGAACCGCTCAATTACTCAAAACCCCTGTCACAGAAGATGGTGCCACAGAAATTGCCCGTCGTTCACGCGGAACGCCACGAATTGCTAATAGATTACTTAAGCGAGTCCGTGATTATGCGGAAGTAAAAAATTCTGGTGAAATTAATGAAAGCATTGCATCTGAGGCATTGCAACTATTCCAAGTAGATCCTTGCGGTTTAGATTGGACAGATCGCCAGATGCTGAGTGTAATCATTGAACAATTTAACGGCGGGCCAGTGGGGTTAGAAACAATGGCAGCAGCAACGGGTGAAGATACTCAAACAATTGAAGAGGTGTACGAACCCTACCTCATGCAGATTGGGTATTTAACTCGGACTCATCGCGGCAGGATGGCAACAAAGGCAGCATATAAGCATTTGGGATTCACGCCGCCTAATGAACAGTTGTCATTATTGTAATTATGGGTATTGGGCATGGGGCAAAACAGTGCTGAGTTAAGAGTTAGGAGTTAGGAGTTAAGAGTTAGGAGTTAAAAGTTATTCTCCCCTCTGCCCCACTCAGCACGGGCTAAACGCCCCGCTACCGCTAACGAAACTCGGAACTCAGCACTCTTGAGGGGCATTAGGCATTGATACTCGTAAATGAGTCTTTGAACTCCATTCCTCTGCCCCATACTCAATGACAAATGACAAAGAACAAATTAGGTAAACCTAAATGATTAAGTTGATTAGTATTCTTCTCAGTCTGTTACTTGTGTTTGGCTGGGGTACACCAGTTATGGCACAATCTCAGCCGCCCATTACTCAAGAACAGTTAAAACAAGGTGATGAGTGGGCAAATCAAGCGTTTATAGCGACGAATCAAGGTGACTTTGCGACGGCTGAAACTTACTGGACAAAGATTATTGAGCAATTTCCGACAAATGCCGGGGCGTGGAGTAACCGGGGAAATTCGCGGGTGAGTCAGAATAAGTTACAAGAGGCGTTGGCAGACTATAACAAAGCTATAGAACTAGCGCCAAATGTCACCGATCCATATTTAAATCGGGGGGCGGCGTTGGAAGGCATGGGAAAATGGGATTCGGCGATCGCAGATTATAATCATGTCTTAGAACTCGATCCTAACGATGCGATGGCATATAACAATCGCGGAAATGCCAAAACAGGTTTAGGAAAATGGGATTCGGCGATCGCAGATTACAAAAAATCTAATGAGATAGCCCCAAATTTTGCCTTCGCCCGTGCTAACTACGCCCTCGCTCTGTATGAAACTGGTAAAAAAGAGCAAGCAATCCGCGAAATGCGAAATATTGCCCGTAAATACTCCAAATTTGCTGATGTGCGTGCCGCCCTCACAGCTGCATATTGGGTAAATGGAGAACAAGGTGAAGCCGAAAGCAACTGGGTAGCAGCTTATGGACTTGATAGCCGCTATAAAGATATTGACTGGGTAAAAAATATCCGCCGTTGGCCTCCTAGCCTAGTTACAGCTTTGGATAAGTTCTTGAAAATCCAGTAGAGGCATTGATCATGACTCATTTTGGTATCATCTGTCCTGGCGCAGCAACCGGGCCGCTCAACACTATGCTTCCCTTGGGGCAGGAACTTCAACGGCGTGGGCATCGCGTCACCCTTTTCGGAACCCTCGATACTCAATCTAAAGCACTAGCAGCAGGAATAGAATTTCAAGCAATTGGTGAAAAAGATTTTGTCCCTCGCTCAACAGCAGAATCCTTTACCAAGTTAGGTCAACTGCGGGGATTGGCTGCATTTCGATACACTATTGACCTGCTGAAGCTTGTTTCATCTGTGACACTCCAAGAGGCTCCAGCAGCAATGAAAGCAGCAGGTGTAGAAGCTTTGCTAGTAAACCAAAGTTCACCAGAGGGAGGGACAATTGCCGAGTTTCTGAAAATCCCTTTCATTATTGTGTGCAGCGCTGTAGTGCTGAATCAAGAACCTAGCATTCCTCCTTTTTTCACAACTTGGAACTATAGCCCAGCTGTGTGGGCACGCTTACGCAACCAAATAGGCTACACCTTACTTAATAGCGTCGTCAAACCATTTGAAGATTTGATTAATGAATATCGTCGAGAGTGGAAATTACCCCTGTACTCTAATCTTAAAGATAGCTACTCTCCACTTGCTCAAATAAGTAATGCACCTGCTGAGTTTGAATTTCCCAGAGAAGAATTACCTCCTTGGTTCCATTTCACTGGAAGCTACCATACTTCAGCTAGTCGAGCAACTGTTTCTTTCCCTTATGAAAAATTAACGGGGAAACCGTTAATTTACGCTTCGATGGGAACATTGCAAAACCGTCTGATTTGGGTTTTTCAGACTATTGCTTCAGCTTGTGAAGATTTGGATGTTCAGTTAGTGATTTCTCTAGGAGGTTCTGCTAAACCAGAATCACTACCAGACTTGGCAGGAAATCCTTTAGTAGTCGAGTATGCACCTCAATTAGAAGTGCTAGAAAAAGCCACCCTCATGATTACTCATGCGGGAATGAATACAACAATGGAATGTCTCAAAAAAGGAGTGCCAATGGTGGCGATTCCAGTTGCTAATGATCAGCCAGGAGTAGCAGCACGTATCGCTTGGACAGGAGCAGGTGAGCTTGTCACTCTCAAAAAACTAAATGTTCCCAGATTGAAAAATGCTATCAAGCGGGTGTTGACAGAAGAATCTTATAAACAGAATGCCCTCAGATTACAAGCAGCTACTCTCCGTGCTGGGGGGGTAAGTCGAGCAGCTGATATTATTGAGCAGGCTGTTTCTACTGGCAAGCCTGTCTTGGCTTAAACACAATAATGAGAATCCCAGCCTAGTTACAGCTTTGGATAAGTTCTTAAAAATCCAGTAGGCACTTGTAACTGAGCAAAAATTTTTTCTTTGCCTATGTAACTGTTTTCTGGTATACATCATTGTAAATATACAGAAACAGCATTTATGACTCATTTTGGGCTGATCTGTCCGGCAACAACTGGTCATCTCAACACCATGCTCCCCTTGGGTAAAGAACTTCAAAAGCGGGGTCATCGCGTTACCTTATTCGGTATACTTGATGCTAAATCCAAGACACTAGCGGCAGAGTTAGAATTCCAAGCCGTTGGTGAATCTGAATTTCCCACTGGAGCGATCGCTGAATCAATAACTCAGTTAGGTAAACTGAGTGGACTCGCCGCGCTGCAATATACCGTCAACTTCCTCAAAGATCAGGCGGCTGTTATGCTCAGAGATGCACCGTCAGCAGTCAAAGAAGCAGGTGTAGAAGCACTTTTAGTAGATCAAGTTTCACCAGAGGGAGGTTCTATTGCAGAATTTCTGGGCATTCCTTTTATTACAGTTTGCAGTGCTGTGGTACTGAATCGAGAACC
Source organism: Nostoc sp. DedQUE12b (assembly GCF_034530835.1). Taxonomy (NCBI): domain Bacteria; kingdom Bacillati; phylum Cyanobacteriota; class Cyanophyceae; order Nostocales; family Nostocaceae; genus Nostoc; species Nostoc sp. DedQUE12b. The sequence goes on from NZ_JAVRCI010000005.1 coordinate 3,641, forward strand.
GAGTGTCCCACCTTATTTTAAAACCTGGGGCTACAATCCAGCTTGGTGGGCGCGATTACGTAACCGAGCCGGCTATACACTGCTGAGTCGTACCGTAAAACCCATTACAGGGGTGATCAATCAGTATCGCCAAGAGTGGAAATTGCCCCCACAGTTTAGCTCTAACGATCGCTATTCCCAACTAGCTCAGATTAGTCAACAGCCTGCACAATTGGAATTCCCAAGGGAAAATTTGCCCCAGTGCTTCCATTTCACGGGCCCTTATCATAGTCCAACTGGTCGGGAACTTCCTGATTTTCCTTATGAAAAATTGACCGGACAACCATTGGTTTACGCCTCAATGGGGACTTTACAAAATCGCCTATTGGGAATTTTCAAGTCTATTGCCGAAGCTTGTAATGATTTGGATGCCCAACTAGTGATTTCGTTAGGTGGTTCTGCAACTCCAGAGTCTCTGGGAAGTTTGCCGGGAAATCCTCTGGTTGTTGGTTATGCACCCCAATTAGAATTGCTTAAAAAAGCGTCTCTCACCATTACCCACGCAGGTATGAATACTACTTTAGAGTCCCTAAATAATGGGGTACCAATAGTAGCAATACCAATTGCTAATGACCAGCCAGGCGTAGCAGCACGTATAGCTTGGGCTGGTGCTGGTGAAGTGGTACCGCTTGCTAGCTTGACTGTTCCCAAGTTGCGAAATGCTGTACAAAAGGTGTTGACGGAAGATTCTTATAAAAAAAATGCAGTTAGGTTACAAGAGGCGATTCAACGAGCAGGTGGCGTGAGTCGAGCAATTGATATTGTGGAACAGGCTGTATCTACAGGGAAGCCTGTTATTTCTTAGAAAATGTCTAAAACAACTTTTAAGAGATTTTGAGCCTTTTTTTGATTAGCCATTCCAATTTCCGGCACGGATTCTTTTGACATCCTTATAAAGGGCTGACTTAAATTCGTACCCAAGTAGCTGTTTAAGCTTTGGACTGGCACGATCTACAACTTCCTGCTGCATATCATGCAATGGGTTTTCAAGGGGACGAACATACTTAGGAGCATAGTTACCAAGGATTGACACTCTTGGCTGGTCAGTAGAATTAATAGAGGTATCATGCCAGCAAAGACCGTGGGAAATCACCACAGAACCAGCCTTGCCAGTTACTTTTTCACCCGTTTTTGAAAATTGCACTAAGTCAGGTGGGCTGCAAAGCTTCTGACTTTCTGGAGCGAAAATAGGGGCACCATTCTCCTGCGTGAAATCTTCAACCATCCAAATTACTTGAATCTCCATCACAGGATAAGCTGGAAATGGCGGTCTCATAGTCCAATAAGGATAGTCTACGTGTACCCCCATATTTGTTGCACCAGAGTTGAGGATATGAGCCGAGAAACCACCGAGAGTCACATCACTACCCAAAATGGCTTCAATGACTGCGATCACTGTTGGATGCTGTACCATCAACTCGAAGATTTCACCTTTGTAGACTAAGCCATAGACTCGTTCTCTTTGGTCGTCAAGCAAAACTTTTCCTTGCAGTTTCTCCTTTTCGGCTAGTTGCAGAACAAGCGATCGCGCTTCTAATGCCTGTGTTTGATTTAACACTTCCTGAATCAGGACATAACCTTTCCCTGTAATAATTTCATTTACTAAACTTGCAACATCTTTCATAGTAAATGCCTCCCTGGCGATCGCATTCTAAAACTTTCTAAACAAAACTAGTCTCCCGAACTGCCTGATTTTGCTGGCGTCTCCCCTTCACCACCATCTTCACACCACCTGCTGGACTAAATAGCAAACCCTTACGTACTGCCTTCACTGGTTTGCTATCAGCCATTTCCATTTCCCAGTGAGACAGCACTGTTGCCAACACCAGTTTCATCTCAAACAAGGCAAATGCCATACCAATACAGCGACGGTTGCCGCCACCAAAGGGTAAATACTCATAGGGAGAAAATTGCCGTTCCAGAAAACGCTCTGGCTTAAATTGTTTCGGTTCAGGATATAAATCTTCTCGATGATGGGTCAAATAAATAGAGGGATTGAGCAAAGTACCAGGCTCAAAGTTGTATTCTCCAATTTGTAGCGGTGATTTGACCACTCGATTTAGTGCCGATATTGCTACTGGATAAAGACGTAGCGTTTCAGAACAGACAGCATTCAAATAAGGCAATCGGAAAATAGCATTTGCATCTGGTTGTTCACCCAACTTATCTAATTCTTGCAGCAGTTTTTCACGTACCTGCGGCTGATGATGAATCCAGTACAGTGCCCATGATAAGGAAGTTGCAGTAGTTTCGTGACCCGCCACTAATAGCGTCATCAACTCATCGCGTAATTCCAAGTCTGTCATCGGCTCTCCCGCCTCATCACGAGCAGCCATCATCAAAGATAGAATATCAGTCCGAGATGAATCGAGTTGTGCTTTGCGATCGCGAATCTCGGCGTAGATAATTTGATCAATCTGCTGCCGTAAACGCAAGTATTTCCCCCAAGGACTCCATGCTCCTAAATCCTGTCGTAATGATGGGAAAAGAAGCAGAACTGTTCTTAAAATAGGGATTTTGGGATTCAGGATTGCAATCAGGAGTTCATTGAGTTTCTCGTAACGTGGCCCATCTTCTAGACCAAATACAGCCTTCAAAATCACTTGGAAAGAGATTGCTTGCATTGATGGCAGAGCTGCAAAGGTTTCTCCAACCTGCCACTGATTAATCACTTGCTTAGTGATGTCGCGGATTAATTCACCATAAGCTAGCATTCGTTCCCCATGTAAGGGTGGTGTCAATAGCTTTCGTTGTCGCTGATGAGGCTTTCCCTCCAGCGCCAGTAGTGATTGGCGTCCTAATAAAGGCGATCTAATCCCTGCTGGCTCACCAGAGTCTAAGTGTTTTGGATCTGTAGTAAAAATCTGCTGAATCGCCTGGGGATTGCTAATGAAAACTTGAGCAGGAGAATTTTGTCCTAGCTGAAGGGTGAAGATATCACCATAGTGTTTAGCACAGTCTTCTAGGTATTCTAAGGGATTAGTCAGCCACTGATACGTCTGTACCCAAGGGTGAGTTTGAGGGCCGTTAGGCAGTTTAAGTGCAGACATTTTTATTAATCTCCCAATGATTAAAGCAAGATTCTTATCAGCCAGTCATTTATGCACCCCTAGCTTGATTAATCTTAAACTACAGATCAAGCAAATGAACTTACCAATTCTTGAATCTGTCTTGGAGTCAATTCCTCCACGTTACGGAAAACTACTGCTGCTCCTGCTGCTATTAGTGTCTTACTATATGCATCACTTCGGGCTGGTGTTTCCTGTACGTGGGGCGGCAGAACGCCTACACCAAGCCAAGTGCGAGAAGAATCCAAAGCCTGTGCTTTCTCGACGGTATACATATCTGCTACCGTATCTCCCACATACACGATCGCTAATTTTTGCTCAATTCCATTATCTAACTCACGAACTGTAGCAAAAAGTCCAGTGGGGTCAGGTTTACCTGGCGCATCTTCCATCGCAATCAACACCGGAGATTCCAAACCCAAGCGTTTTTCTAAGACATAGTTAGCAGAAGCACGAGTCGCACCGCTAAAAAATCCCCAAGCAATCCCCGCTTGGGTAAGTTGTTCTAAATAACTAGGTTGTAATAATAAGGGTTCATTACAGATATATCCTGTAAAATTATTTGGATCTGAGCCTCGGTAACGCGATTGAAAAAACGCAACGATCGCACTGTAATCTAATTGCAGTTGTTCTCGGCTCTGTCCTTGGGTTTCAAAGTAGCGATAAATTAATTCCTGTGATGCTTCCCAATCGTTATTCCACACGCCTTCAGATTTTAGTTGGTCAATATCCAGTGGGGTTGGACGATATGCTTGGGTCGTAAAATATTCTACGGTATCTGCGATCGCCCGGCGGTAGGAACCGCTAACATCGCGCACAACGCCATCAATATCGAAAACAACAATCGCTTTTGCAGAAGTTGGTTGAGTCATGGGTAGGGAGGAAAAGAGTTTTATTTTTATCTTGCCTATGTATTCATCTTTTCATAAATAGCAGAAGCGGAGAATATTGTGTTAAGTAGTTGAAAATCCAAAACTTGGTAAAAGAATTAACTGGTCGCGTTTCGTGAGTCTCCTACAGGACATTTGTGTTAGTCGGGGAGGAACGCTGCTCAGGAATTGGGTACTCTTTACTGGGTACTGGGAAAAAGTTTTTTAAAATTTGGTGGTGGGTAATGAGCAACCACAATAATATGAGCGATTTTTAACCCTTACCCCAATCCCTAATCCCAAGTATTGAGTCCCTTTTACTAAACTCCCTGTAAATAAAGCCCTGGAATTTTCTCAGGGCTTTTGAAATTGAACAGCAAGTGTTCAGTTAAAAATATACAAGGAATTTTTTTTAAGTGTATCGTTTTACTGACTTTTTGCTTTGGTGACTATTGCTCTAACCAGTTAAGCAGTCCAAGTGAAGTAGCGCCTCCGACAAAGTGAGCGCCAATCAGATTGACATTGGCCAAAACCACAAAAATATCTAGAGACCGAATGACATTTTCAGGTCTATAGACTGCTATTGTTTGAGGCAGAGCTAGCGTTTTCGTTAATACAGCAATAACAGCCACTTCAGATGCTAAAAAAGCTAACAATAGCCCTATAAAACTGACAATTACCCCAATTTGTAAGACTTGAATTACGTCCTGTTTACTTGGATGTAATTCCCGATTAGGCGACTGTAAAAGTTTGTCTAAACGCCTGTAGCGGTTCATCCAGTAGAGTCGGAAACACAGCACTAAAATTCCAATAATTCCCAAAAATACTCCAAAACCCATAACCGAATTTGTTGTTGTTTGGGCAGTGACGTTACGGCTAAATATAGCCAGTAACAAAGCCAAGATAGAAACAGTGCCTAATGCTAACTGTACCCAAAAGCTAATTGGTCTTACTACACCGAAAGTGGCTGCAAATTTTCCTTTACTTGGTACAGGTAAGTATGAATTTAGGTCATTTTTCATCTTTGTTCTCCTGAAACTTACGCCAATTGATCGTTGCAATCAAAACCTCTACGCACTGCCTACGTAGATACTTATCCAAGAAGGCTTTTACTCTATTGTCTGCGGCAGTGCCAAAGTCACCATGCCCTGCACCTTTGACAGTGACAAAATAACTCGGTACGCCAACCTTTCGTAAAGCTGTCTCTAGGCGAACAGCCTGAGCATAGGAAACCGTGCGATCCTCAGCACCGTGGACAGTCAGAACTGGTGGGTCGTTCGCAGTAACATACGAAACAAATTTACTTGCTCTCTATCATAAGTCTGTTTCGGTCGCAAGGATCTTTCGTTAACGCCGACTACACCTTATGCTAGCCCAATCCAATCACTGTTTGGTCATTTGATAGGGTATTGCGTTAAAATAAGCGATCGCTATCCTAGTTAAATGCCCGGAAATTCCCGGAGGTGTGATTGACCAAGTTTATTTTGAAAATTCTGTGGTTAGACGAGAACGTTGCCCTAGCAGTGGATCAAGTTGTAGGCAAAGGCACCAGTCCCTTGACTAAGTACTTTTTTTGGCCCAGAAATGATGCCTGGGAAGAGTTAAAAAAGGAATTAGAATCCAAACATTGGATTACTGATGTGGATCGTGTCGAGTTGCTTAATAAAGCGACAGAAGTGATTAACTACTGGCAAGAGGAAGGCAGAAACCGTCCAATGGCAGAAGCTCAATTGAAATTTCCAGAAGTTGCCTTCACAGGTAGCGCTTGATATTACAAAATTAGCTATTGTCATGTTCTACAAGCTGCCACAGTTTGATAGTCTTGTCCCGGCTGCCACTTGCAATTAATTGTGTAACTTTGCTCACAGCAACAGCAGATACTGAGTCTACATGACCAGAGAGAGTAACAATCTCTTCTGCTGTGCTTACCCTCCAAAGTTTAACTGTTTTGTCGCAACTTGCACTTAGGAGTGTTTCGCCATCGGCAGTAAAAGCCACAGCCACCACAGACCAAGAATGGCCTACAAGTGTGCAAATTAGCTGACCAGTGTTTACCTCCCACAATTTAATAGTGTTATCATCACTACCCGTCGCTAAAATTTTCCCATCGGGACTAAAAGCGACTGTCAAAACCGCCCACGCATGACCCGAAAGGGTGCTTAACAAGCTATAGCATGGGCGGTTTTGAATTTCTCTCTGGGAACCTTCTATCTGCCACAAGCGAATTGTTCTGTCATAACTAGCGCTGGCTAAAAGCTGTCCTTGGGGACTAAATGCGACTGAATTTACCTTTAATTGGTGTCCAGCTAGGGTGCAAATTTCTCTGCCTGTATTGACATCCCAGAGTTTGATTGTCTTATCCCAGCTACCACTAGCGAGAATCTGCCCATCTGGACTGAAAGCAACTGATTTTACAGCCTGTGCGTGTCCCAAGAGGATGCAGATTTCCTCTAATGTTTCAACCTGCCACAATTTGATAGTTTTATCATTGCTAGCAGTTGCCAGAATTTTCCCGTCAGGACTGAAGCTAACTGATTTTACAGCTTGAGAATGTCCTGATAAGCTAGCTAGGACTTTTTTAGTATTTAAATCCCACAATTTGATGTTTTTGTCATCACTAGCACTGGCTAAAGTGTAACCGTCAGGACTAATGGCAAGGGCATTCACACTACTTAATGTCCCAGAATGCCCAGTTAAGGTATGCAAGCATCGCCAAGGAGGATTTGGTAATTTAAAATTTTGAGTTTTACATTCCATACCCATTGCTTGCATAACTTCATCAGCCGATTGAAAGCGGCGGTTAACAACGTTTTGCAGCAGCTTGTCGAGGATTTGCGCCAAGCGTAAACTCTTTGAGTCTTGTCGCCAGACATCGCTTACCTTAGTAGTAAGATATTGTTGCCAAACCCAGCAATCGTTAGCAATATCATATAAATCAAAGGGAGGAATCTGGGTAAGTAAGTAAATACAAGTTATACCCAAGCTATATAAATCACTAGCAAAAACGGCTTTCCCCTTCGTTTGTTCTGGTGCAGCGTATTCTGGACTGCCAATACTGGTTTCAAATGTTAACCGATCAATTTCTGTGACAATTTTCGCAGTGGTAAAATCGACTATAACGAAATTCCCCTTTTTAGCAATTGGGGATCTACGGATGATATTTTGGGGTTTAATATCGCGGTGAATGATGTGGCGATCGCTAATCAACTGCAAAACTGGCAACAAATCTTCTAACAGTTGCCAAATCTGAGTTTCATTAAAAGCACCTTCTTCTTCAACCACCTGAGCTAAATTAGTGCCTGCAATAAACTCTTGCACTAAATAAAAATACCCGTTGTGCTGAAAATAAGCCAATAAAGCGGGAATTTGCGGATGCTTTCCTAATTCCTCTAGCTGTTGTCCCATTTGCTGAAAATTTTTAAATATTTCGTATTCCAGCGATAATTCTTGAACGACGCAAGGAACTGGCGTAAACTTACCTTCGTCTATTGCGAGGAAGGTTTTACAGAATCCACCTTTACCAATCTGCTTGAGTAAACGATAACGTTCTTCTAAAAGCAAAATTTCTTTGCCTACATAGCATCCACAATAAAATATAGCTGTTTTTAGTTACTTATAACTCGGAAATGCTTACGAGAAAGTATAAAATCAAGATGCAGAAATTCTTAGGTCTAACCGTTTGCTTATCTGCTGTTATCTCATTTGTGCCTACAGTAGCCTTTAGCCTTCCGCTCTTAGGACAGACATTAAACAATTTAGCTGAAAAAGCTAAGTTAGAGGTTTCTAAGACTACAGGAATCTCGGCTAACAGCCTCAGTGTAGTTAACCAAGTAACTCTAGCTGATACTGGAATCACGCGGTTTAAGCTAATAGATACCCAAGGCAATATCTATGGTGTATCCCTTGATGCTGCTGGCAATCAAATTAGTCAGGAAGCGTTAGAGCAGGCTATTCAAGCAATCAATAATAAGGGCTTCGTTGGCAAATTGGAAACCGAATTAGCTAATCGCATTGCTCAAGGCAGTAATAGCCCTATCAAGGTCATTTTTCATCTAAAAGGAGAAACAGTTCAGCCTTATCGAGGATCGAACCAGAGTGAGCATCAAAATCACTTAAATACTCTTAAATCTCACTATCAGCTAATTCAGCAACCTCTTGTAAACCAACTTAAGGAAAGTAACCAACGGGTCATTTATCAATCTCTTTATACACCAATTGTGGTGGCGGAAGTTACCCCTTTGTTAATCCAAACGATCGCTGCTCGTTCTGATGTAGAGCGAATCTATCTTTCGCGACGGACAATTAGAAGGTAAAACGATTGAATTTTAGTTTGCCAGAAGAGGCTGAACGTGGCTTGTTGCAACTATTTCCTCCCTTGCCTCCTCTGCTTATCCAAACCGTATTGGGGGCGCACATATCTCATTGGTGTCAACTTAACGTGAAAGCCAGCCTAGAAAAAGCTTTTAGATATTGTCTCGTTGTCTCGTTCCTAGCTTCAGACTGGGAATGCTGTCCTAAAGGCTGCGCCTCCCTTGCTGGCGGCAGAGCCGCAATTGAAGTGCATTTCCAGCCCAGAGGCTGGAAACGAGATTTGACGAAGCTTTTAGCTTAAGTTGACACTTACTTATGCACATATCTACGCCCCTACCAAATGTTGCTAATGTTACTTATCCCCCGGAAAATTCACCACTATAGGTGGATAACCGTTTTCTGGGGTTGGTTGCGCTTTGGTTACTGGTTGTGGATGCAAAGGTGTTGGTGCCAATTCACCCTTACCAGTTTGATTCCATAAAATCATGGATAGTAGCCCATCCACTAAACCGTTATTGCTGCCATTGCTGCCAACTAAGACATCTGGAATCAAGCGGACATTGCGATCGCCGATAATCTGCATTAGTTGCATTGCTGTATAACCTTGTGAACCCAAGGCTTCCACACCAGCACGGTAGGTTTCAGCTTTGGCGTTTCCTGTGGCCCGAATACCTTCAGCCTCAGCAATTGACCGAAGTTTTGTCCCCTCGGCTTCACCAGTCGCCTGCTTAATTTGGGCTTGGGCTTTCAAGTCAGCAATATGTACACTCTGCTCTGATTTCACCATTTCTTGCTGAATATCAGCCAGTGCTGTTTCCCGGACAAGCTGCTGCCGTTGGGTTTGCGCCATCTGCTGAACTTCATAAGTCTTACGTTCTTCTTCGGCAATTTTCCGGTCTGTCTGTGTCTGCATTAACGACGCTGGTGGCTGAATATCACCAATCAGGGTGTCGATCGCTTGCACGTCATAAGCCCGCAATGCTGTTTTAATATACTCAGCAGCCTCAGCTTGTCGTTCGCTGCGAGCGGTGAGAAAGTCTAGTACAGTATAGTCTTGGGCTGAGTTGCGGAAATAATTACCGATAGTTGGTTCTAATACATGGTCTACCAGATTTTGCATTGCACCAACGCGAGAAATTACCTTCGGAGCATCTAAAGCACCCACATGGATAATTTGTGCTACTTCCAAATCAAAGGCAAACCCATCACGCGATCGCACTGTCAAGGAAGCCAGTTGAGCATCATAGCTGTGGCGTTCGGTGCGATCTGACCAATTTAAGACAATGTTGGTCGTTGGCACCAGTTCCATCTTCATGATCCGAGAATTAATCGGATGTTTGCCAGGATACAGCGGTTCGACCCACACGCCCTTATGTCCAGGATTCACCAAATTACCGTGGGTGAAAGCTGCGCCACTGACATCTTGATGTGCCTTACCCACGAAAGAAATCACCACACCCACATACCCAATGGGAATTTCCGTCATCGGCACTTGTTCAACCTGGACAAACCAAGGGTTCAAGTTCCAAGAACCCGAAAGTAATATCTGTTCTTGTAAACCTCGCCGCCCACCCCCATTAATAAATTTCTGACCATTTTGGAAGTTGTCGTGTCCCTCAATTATCGGGCCTGCAAGTTCACCAGCAGAAATTGGTAAACCATCTAAGGTAGTGACAATACCAACTTTATCAGATGCCAGACTGTACACTCGCAACTGTTCTGGAGCCATGCCATGAGCGCTGGCATTTGATGCCATGATGACTTTAAATAGGGCAGTATTGATCCGGTATGTACCAGCCGTAAGAAAACCCATTTGCCGCCCTTTTTCGCCACCTTCGATGAGGAATTTTCGAGCGTCTTGGAAGTTGTCACAACCCACGATTTTACCTAAAATTCGCTCTGGTGGGTTGGGTTGACCATCTGCTGCCACAATCAAAGCAATTTCCCCTTGGGGAACAACAATTACCGATTCTTTCTTTACAGAATACTGCCAAGGCCAATAGCCCCAATGCCAACCAGGAGCTAAAGTATCTGCCTGCAAGCCAGCTTCGCCGTTGAGGGCAATCAAACTGCCGGCAGGGAGTCCGCGCCCGGAAAGGGTAAATTTTCTAACTACAACGCCAACTTCCCGTTCGCCAATCACTACTAGTCCCCCAAAGAATAGGGGGACAAATATAACTAAACCGCCGACGAGTAGGATGGGAACCACTACAACAGGATTAATTCCAGCAGCTTGATATTGAGTCCTGCTAGTTTGTAACTGAGCAATATTTGGTGTGGTCTGATTTAGCTGGACAGTCGCTGAAGTAATTTCTTTTGCAGTAGTTGTTTTGACAAAAGTAGCATTGGCGGAGTGAACACTACCAGCAATTGCTAAGGTTGCTACGATAGATGCTGCTAAACGAGCTACTTTATTTTGTTTACGAGTACCAAGCAAAGATGAAAAGCTTTTCATAATTTGTGCCCATCTGGGCAACTAATTAGCTAATTTAACACTCCACCAAAGCTTGCCTCGATTTCTTAAACTTGGCGTAATTTTTTTAAATAAATAAGGAGTCAGAATTCAGAATTCAGAATGCTCTGTCCCTAAAGGAGTTTTAGCATCCGTACAGAATTCACGTTAAATTCTGACTCCTGACTCCTGACTCCTGAGTTCTTTTTAATAAATATTTTGTAGGTTGGAAATTGCCCAACCTACAAAGTGGAAATATAAAGTTAAATTAGACCGAACCGCCAGCAGCTTGAAACCGAGCGCGGGCGCGTTTGAAGGCTTGGGTTGCCTGGATTTGGGCTTGGCGATCGTCTGCGGAAACTTGACTTAGACGCGCTTCTGCTTGGTTGTAAGCAGTACGGGCTTCATCAAGGTTAATTTTGTCGCCACGTTCAGCGCCGTTAACCAGAATTGTCACTTCATTTTCTTCGACTTCGGCAAAGCCACCCAAAAGGGCGATCGCTTCCCAATTCTGATTTTTAGCACCACGAACTCGCATGACACCAGTATCTAAAGCAGTCAAAAGTGGTGCGTGTCCAGTTAGTATACCTAGTTGACCAGTAGTGCTAGGCAAAACAACTTCTTCAGCTGGGGCATCCCAGACTGTTTTATCTGGGGAAATTACACGAACGGTTAATGTCATTTGTCTTTTGTCCTTTGTCTGTTGTCTTTGCTATTAGCCATTAGTCATTAGCGATCGCACTAATGACTAATGACCAATGACTAATGACTAACCTTTAATTTTTTCAGCTTTGGCGATCGCTTCGTTAATATCGCCAACCAAGTAGAAAGCCTGTTCTGGTAGAGCATCTAACTCACCAGACAGAATCTTTTGGAACCCTTTAATGGTGTCTTCCAACTTCACGTACTTACCAGGAGAACCGGTGAATACTTCTGCCACAAAGAACGGCTGAGACAAGAAACGCTCAACTTTCCGGGCCCGCGCTACGATGAGACGGTCTTCTTCAGACAATTCATCTAGACCGAGAATGGCGATAATGTCTTGGAGTTCTTTATAACGTTGCAGAGTTGATTGCACCGCCCGCGCCGTATTGTAGTGTTCGTCACCGACAATATTGGGCTGAAGCATGGTGGAAGTTGAACCAAGGGGGTCAACTGCGGGATAAATTCCCTTAGCAGCCAAACCACGAGATAGTACTGTTGTACCATCTAAGTGAGCGAAGGTGGTAGCAGGTGCGGGGTCGGTGAGGTCATCCGCTGGTACGTACACTGCTTGAATGGAGGTAATCGAACCCTCGGTAGTCGAGGTAATCCGCTCTTGCAGTTCACCTACGTCGGTTCCCAATGTGGGCTGATATCCCACCGCTGAAGGCATCCGACCTAGTAACGCCGATACTTCCGAACCTGCTTGTACAAACCGGAAAATGTTGTCAATAAACAACAGCACATCCTGCTTGTTCACATCGCGGAAGTATTCTGCTACTGTCAATCCTGAAAGACCAACCCGCATTCTAGCTCCGGGTGGCTCGTTCATTTGACCGTAAACTAGAGCAATTTTTGATTCGTTGAGGTTGTCTTTGTTGATAACCCCAGATTCAATCATTTCATTGTAGAGGTCATTGCCTTCACGGGTGCGTTCACCCACGCCAGCAAAAACAGATACTCCACCATGCTGAGTAGCGATGTTGTTGATCAACTCCATCATGATCACGGTCTTACCAACACCAGCACCGCCGAATAGACCAATCTTACCGCCGCGTCGATAGGGAGTCAGAAGGTCAACAACTTTAATCCCAGTCTCAAACACGGAAGGCTTTGTTTCCAGGTCAGTGAATTTGGGAGCAGAGCGGTGGATGGGTAAACTTGCCTCAGCATTTACAGGACCCTTGTTGTCCACAGGTTCGCCAAGGACGTTGAAAATCCTACCCAAAGTGGCTTTACCAACTGGTACGTTGATGGGAGCGCCTGTATCAGTGACTTCAAAACCGCGGACTAAGCCTTCGGTAGAACTCATCGCAACAGTCCGCACCTGATTGTCGCCCAGCAGTTGCTGTACTTCAACGGTGATGTTGATTTCCTGTCCAGCTTCGTTGGTGCCAACGATTTTCAAAGCGTTGTAGATTTGTGGCAATTTCCCGCCGGGAAATTTAACGTCTACAACTGGGCCAATGATTTGGGTAATGTAACCAATGTTTGTTTTTTCTGCGGTTGTTACCATGCTGCGCCTAATGAGTGAAGCTAGATTTCAGATAAGGTCGGAGAAGACATAAGAATAAGCAATGTCACCTTTCACTCTAGCATCGGACGGGGACATAACTCTCTTAGTAATTCCTTAAAAAGGAGTTTGGCGGCTGTGGTTGTGGTCCTCATCCTGACCAGATTGACAGAATATGCTCAAGTTGATCTTAATCTCATTTTTTCAGATGCGATCGCCCTAGCTATCACAAATTGTATAAAAAAATACATTACTCTAAATTACTTAGATACTTCCAGTTGCAAGCAAAAAGCTAGATATTTGATATCTAACTTTTGCCTTGAAATAATGCATATTTTGTATTACGTTATGTACTTTGCGTGGGTACAGCCCATGGAAGACATCACCAACACAGCATTTGCTAAAAGTTAGTTAGTAATAGATATATGTAAACTACATTTCCAAAACTTCTAAATATCCATAAGATGAAGATAGATATAAAAAACAGCTTTTAGCCAAGGCGTGATGCCTGAGTTGGGCATACCTGCGGCTTCATCCTCACACTTACACCGAGCAACAGCTTATGAATTTCTCGTCAGCACGACAATATTTTTACCAGGAGATTCAGCAGTCTGACGAGCAAATTGACTTAGCAAAGGCAGCTTTGTACATTGCACAAGAAGAATATCCCAAGCTAGACCCAGAGGAATATCTCAACGCCCTTGATACAATGGCATGGGAGCTTCAAGAACGTCTGCCTGATTCACGCTATCCTTTGCGGATAGTTCAAAGTATTAATCAGTATCTCTACGAAGACTTAAAATTTTCTGGTAATAAAATTGACTATTACGACCCGCGCAACAGCTTTTTCAATGATGTAATCGATCGTCGATTGGGGATTCCCATTACCTTAGCGCTGGTTTACCTGGAAGTTGCTCAACGGATTGATTTTCCGATGGTGGGTATAGGAATGCCAGGACATTTCTTGATCCGTCCAGATATTCCCGATATAGAGATTTTTGTGGATGCTTTTAATGGCGGTGAAATAATATTTGCCCAAGATTGTGAAGACCGCCTGTCTCAACTTTATCAGCAACCTGTGACGCTACAATCAGAATTTTTAGCTGTAGTCAGTAATCGGCAATTTTTGGCCCGGATGTTGACAAATTTAAAATTTATTTACCTTAAACAGCAAGAGTTAGAAAAAACGCTGGCAGCTGTTGAACGAATTTTGTTGCTGTTTCCTGGTTTAACTTTAGAATTGCGCGATCGCGGCCTGCTCTACTATCAACTCGGTTACTACCCCCAAGCCGTAGACGACTTACAAAACTATTTAGCAAAAGTTCCTAATGCCGAGGATGCATCTGTGATTCGGCGGCTACTGACCGAATTGGGTAAAGACAAGTAGGGGAAGAGGCAGGGGAGCAGGGGAGCAGAGGAGAAGTTGCAGTAAGTTTTTCGCCTCTGCCCTTCTGCTCCTCTATTTCTTGTGCCAATGCCCAATGCCCAATTATTGTTGTTCTTCTGCGACTCGTTTGAGGCGGCGCAGTTGGGCTTGCATATCTTCTTTTGTCCACGATGCAGCAAAAGTGTTGAAGCCCCAACTAACTAAGGGGTTAGGGATATCGTACTCAAAGCGATTGAGTAAAAGCGTTCCCTTTTTCGTGGGTTGACATTCCCAGCGATCGCGCCCTTGAAAAAATCCCTTAAATTCCCAAACTACCAAACCCGGTTGTCGTTCTACAACTACGCTATTCAGGGTGGGTTTCAGTAGAGGAATTTGAATAATAAAACGACTTTTACTGCCGACATCGGTACTCCAAGCTTCGCCCACAGGTTCGCAACGGAGAACGGGGTTGAGCCAACGGTGCATGAGAGCTAAATCGCTAATACAGCGCTCCACCACCGTAGCTGTAGCATTAATTTGAATCGATTGTTCCAAAACTTGGGACATTCCACATCTTTAGTGCTGTTGCTGCAATTAGAGTAACGCAAAATTCAGCAAAGTGGGAGATGAGGAGCAGAGGAGCAAGGGAGCAGAGGGGCAGGGGAGACAAGGGGACAAGGGGACAAGGAGATAAACAAAACTCCTAACTCCTAACTCAGCACTCATTACTCATTACTCAACACTGTTTTGCCCAATCCCCGTATATTAAATCAAATATGAGTAAATATGTATGTTTTTACTGGTAAATTGATAGGCAAAACACTGACTTAGTGTTTGCGGCGAATACTTAAGCATAATTCCCGAAAACCATGAACACAACTTGGCAAGAAATAACCCAGGTGATGACTACGACGAGCTACGCCTATGGAGTTGGTTTATCCACGAGGGTACAACAATTTTTGGCACAATCATCGCCCAGCTTGCAACCAATACAACCAGCAGTGAATCAAGGAATCGCTGATGTGCAAGGTATTGTACAACAGTTGATTCTGTTTACGCCTCGTCTTTTAGGGGCGGTAGCAATTTTATTAGTAGGTTGGCTCATTGCAGCGATCGCAGCAGCAGTGACGCAAGGAATTCTCAAACGCACAAACATAGATAACCGCATTGCCGCAGGGATAACGGGTCGTCAAGATGTTCCCCAAGTCGAGAAATTCATCTCCAGCTTAGTCTTTTGGAGCATTCTCCTGTTGACTGCGGTAGCTGTTTTACAGACATTAGATTTGGAAATTGCTTCTCGACCCCTTAATAATTTTCTTGATCAACTGATTGGCTTTTTGCCAAAGTTAGTTGGTGCAGGAATCCTTTTGGGAGCCGCCTGGTTTTTGGCGACTATTGTGAAGATTATCACTGTGCGCTCATTACAGGCATTTAACCTGGATGAACGTTTGAATCCAGAGCCAGAAAACAGCACACCCAGCCTCAATCAGCTGTCTCTGAGTGAGACGATTGGCAATGCTCTGTATTGGTTTATATTTTTACTGTTTCTTGCCCCAATTTTAGATACTCTCGGACTCAGACAGGCTTTACAACCAGTACAAGCTCTAATTACACAAGTTCTGCTAATTCTGCCGAACATTTTAGCGGCGATCTTGATTGCTGTAGTTGGCTGGTTCATCGCTAATGTAGTACGGCGGATTGTCACGAACTTGCTGGCGACAACTGGTCTTGACCATTTAAGTAGTCGGTTGGGATTATCTACAAGTGCAGGGGTACAACCTCTATCGAGTATTATCGGCACAATTGTTTATGTTTTGATTTTGATTCCTGTGGCGATCGCAGCGCTGAATGCTTTGCGAATTGATGCGATATCTGTCCCGGCGATCGCTATGCTGCAACAGGTTCTCAACGCCTTACCTGCCATCTTTACAGCCGTGGCAATTTTGATTGTTGCCTATTTCATCGGACGGTTTATCGCGGACTTGGTTACAAGTATCCTCACCAATTTAGGGTTTAATAACATTTTCACTATTTTGGGTCTGACAACACCCAGCAGACGAATCGTCATTTCCACAGAACCAACAGTTGAGCCGATTACAACCCGTACTCCATCGGAAATTGTAGGCATTGTTGCCTTAGTGGGGATCATGCTGTTTGCCACAGTGGCGGCGGTGAATATCTTGAATATTCCAGCCCTGACAGCATTAGTGTCTGGTATTGTGATTATATTCGGGCGGATTTTGGCAGGATTGGTAATCTTTGCCATTGGCTTATTCCTGGCAAATCTGGCTTTTAACATCATTACCAGTTCCGGCGATCGCCAAGCCCAGATTTTGGGACAAGTGGCGCGAATTGCAATTATTGCCTTAGTTTCTGCAATGGCACTGCAACAGATTGGAGTTGCCAGTGATATTGTGAATTTAGCCTTTGGACTTTTACTAGGTGCGATCGCAGTTGCTATTGCCCTAGCTTTTGGTCTTGGAGGGCGCGATATTGCAAGAGAGCAAGTTCAAGAATGGCTAAACTCTTTCAAAGATAGAAACTAAAAGTTGATGAAGGCGCAATTTCATCTGTAAATCTGGAAAAGTGCAGCCGTAAGCATCAATAGTGCAAAAAATCTATCGGCAATTTTGCTTAAGAGGTTGAAAGTTAGAGCTTAGAAACTCGGAGTTTGAGTATAGAATTTGACATTTCAAGTTCTAAAGCTCAAGTTCCGAGTTTTAAAGCTCAATTTAATCGGATTTTGCGAGTCACTATTTTTAGCGGCGTAAGTGACAAATTCCTTCGTATTAAGGAAAGCTGGGGATAAAGCAAGGACGCGTAGGTGCAGCCCGTCTTAGACATCGCAAGAAGGCGGGGCGTAGTCCATCGCAGCGACAATCAATTTTCTCAAAATTATCGAAAGTCTTGCTGATGTGGGTTATTGAAATGATGAGTGCCGTGTTATTGGGAAATATTGAGTCAAGATTTGATTTTGCAGCTTTTGTGTTAGAAAAACCACTTTTATGGGAAAACTTAAAACAAGACCCTGTGTTGAAGATATTGGTTGTAATTCGTCAGCCAAACGCTAGAAATTACAACAGCGTGTGCATGAGTTGAAAGAATAACTTGACATTCTAAATGAAAATTATTAATCAGTAACACTTATGGATTTACTTATCAACATTCTTAAACGTTTTTGGATAATTAATTGTTTCGGGATATTTGTTTTATCGGCTTGCACACCTGCATCATCCCAAGAAAAACTTTTAACATCCAAAGAAGGAAATTTTAGTATCTTAATGCCAGGGACTATTTTAGAAGAAGTTAGTTATCCAACAAAAGGGATTAATAACCGGAATTGGGCAACTATTAAGAGTGAATCTATATATTCAGTAACCCATTCAACTCTTCCTAAAGAAATAGCCCCGCAGAGAATTCCAAAAGTTTTACAGCTTCTAATTAAAACTGCAAATCAAACAAATTTTATTCAGGGTAAACAAATATCTCAGTCTTCCGTTAATCAAAGTGGATATAACTGTCAAGACTTTACTTTAATGGGCAAACCCAGTACTGCCTTGCAAGAAGAAATTAAGAAAAAAGGATTAAATATCAATAATAAATTATTATATCAGAGAAGTCTGCTGTGTATGAAAAAGAATTATGCTGTTGAGGCTGTAATAATAACTCCATCATCTGAAGAACTAAAAACAAATGGGGCATCTTTTATTAAATCGCTAAACCTCAAACCATGAGATTGTTTTGTAGTAATTGGTATGACCATTACTGATAGTCGATTGGCAATTTTCTGGCTTGGACTGCATATCGTCATTTGCTGTCGATAGTCAGACAGTAAAGTTTTTGGAAGTAACATATAGAAACAATATAAAATAATTACTATATCTTTAAAAATTTTGGAAGTAAATTCGTCATTAATGCTGAGGTGCTTCTTAGTTTGAGAAAGAGAAACTGGAGCAAATACTCCACAGCAGAAAACATGGATTTTATCAACGAAGCGCAAAAGTTGGCAGATACGGTTAGAGATAAAGCTCAAGAAGCAGCCAACAATGTAGTAAATGGAATGAATGAGGTAGTTGATGGAATTAAGAATGCTACTAGCGAGATGACTACTTCAAGTGTCCATGCAGTTAATGATTTACAAAGTTTGTCAACCATCGCAACACAATCAGGTTTTCAAACTGTTCAAAATGTTAGTCAAACATTTCAACAAACTGCTGTTGGAGTTGCTGCATCTAGTATGGTTATGGCTGATGCTTTACAAAATTTACCAAAGACAGCTGCCGAATTAGCCCAAGAGATGCCCAAGATTGCAAATAGGCTGAGATATCGTGCTGGTGTTCGGGTAGGAGACTTACCTCGCTCTGATGCAGATGTCATGAAGCTTTTTGAGAAAATTCCTGGTACATCAAAGCTTGGAGGTAAAGAATATACAATTCGTCAATTTCTTAGAGATAAGCATGGTAGCCACATCAATCCACGTTCCCAAGGTGGATCGAATGCTGCTGATAATATTCTTTGGGAAGTAGGTGTTGATAATCTCCGCCGAGGAGCCAAAGTAATGACCGTTGGCGAACAGTTTTATATTCGAGTTTATAATGCGGTAGATTCTATTGTCAGCAATTCTGGGACGATCGCCAAACTTGGGATTACTGCAACGGGAACAGCTATTCTCACTCAGGTTGTAGTTACGGCGATTTCTTACTCTTTGGATCTTTATCGAGGTGACATTACTGTTGAAGAGTATAAAAATCTAATTTTTGAAGCAGCAAAGGCAGCAGGTATTGCGACACCAATTGTTTTTTTGGTCTTGGTGGCTGTGTTAGCTTTATTTCCAGAATTTACGGTTATTTTGTCAGCACCAGTTGTTGTTGCAGGCTTCAATGCTTTATTTGGTATTAGTATTGCTACACCCATTATTCAATCGCTAGTTCGTCATGTCGAAGCTGGAGGTTTTGGCATAGAAACTGCTGATGCTTACAAAACTGCGTTTGGCGGTTCTGCGCTCTGAAATAACCTTGTTGGGTTGCGCTTTGCTTAACCCAACCTACAATTAACTGTATTGGATTTTATTGATTATTTGGTAATACGGTTCAATTAAGGGCTACTGGCAAAAATTTTGGTTTTTTTAGATGCGATAAATCGCAGTATCTACAACTGTTTTGGGCTTATATGAACTGTATTGGGTTATGTTGAATTGCGGAATCTCTGATAAAATTATGTATATTCAGCTACATCGGCAGAGTAATAATAAATTTTGTCCCCTCACCAGGTATTGACAAGCATTTGATTTGTCCGTTGTGTTTGTCAACAATAATTTGGTAGCTGATCGCTAATCCCAGGCCGGTTCCCTTACCCACAGCCTTGGTTGTGAAAGATTGCTCAAAAATTCGAGATTGCACCTCAGTAAGCATACCGGGGCCGTTATCTTGGATGCAAATTGTGACGGTTTTTTGTTGGGTATCGACCGATGTGGTAATGGTGATGATGTTCAAGCAAGCAACAATATCTCGATCGCAATTGTTTTGATGGAGTTCATCAAATGCATCAATGGCATTGGCGATGATATTCATGAACACCTGGTTCAGTTGTCCGGGATAGCAATTGATTGGAGGTAACTCACCGTATTGTGTGACAACCTGGATTTTAGTGCGATCGCCATTGCCTTTGAGTCGATGTTTCAACAGCATTAAGGTGCTATCGATTCCTTCGTGAATCTGAAACTCCACCTGAGATGAAATATCTGCGCGAGTAAAAGTTCTCAGAGATAGACTAATATCTTTCAGACGAGTAATTCCTTGGTGCATTGATGCCAGTAGTTTCGGTAGATCCTCTGTCAGATACTCCAAGTCGATTTCTTCAACAAGCTCTTGAATTTCCGAGTCTGGCTGCGGTAGTTTCTGCTGTTGCAGTCTGACCAGGCGAAGTAGATTATTTACATATTCCTCAATATAAGATAAATTTCCGCCAACAAAACCAACCGGGTTATTAATCTCATGACCAATACCTGCAACCATCTGCCCTAAAGTGGACATTTTTTCACTCTGGATCATTTGTAGTTGGGTTTGCTGTAACTCCTGTAGAGATTGAGTTAATTCTGCGGTGCGTTCTTGCACGCGTTCTTCTAGTGTGCGAGTGAGATGAGAAATTTTGAGGTGTAACTTTAACCGGGCAATGACTTCTTCGTGTTGGAAGGGTTTGGTAATGTAGTCAACTGCACCTATTTCCAATCCGGCCACCTTGTCTGTAGAATCGGATAGGGCAGTCATGAAAATCACCGGAATATTCTGGGTGATCGGATTGGTTTTCAGTCTGCGACAAGTTTCAAATCCATCAATACCTGCCATCATTACATCCAAAAGAATCAGATCGGGATGAGCATATTCTGTTTGTTCGATCGCTGACTCTCCATCTGTTGCCATCAGGGCTTTCCAGCCGCATCTCTGAATCGCTTCCGATAGCACCTTGAGATTGTTTGGATTGTCATCCACTAATAGAATATGTATGGGTTTCGAGATCGGAACAGCAATCATGGATGTAACTCCGTTGTGACAAATGATTTGAGGAACTTACGGATTTTTCCGGTTTGGAAATTGGCAGTGAGTTTGCTTAACTCTGCTGCGAAGGGAGCTAGTTGACTGTTTTCCTCAATGAGTTCTCTTAACATTCCCTCAATTGCCGAGATATCTCCCATCATTGCCAGATGATAGAGTTGTTGCAAAACATCTTGAGATGGTAGAACCCATTCACTACTAGTTATCTGCTCATCTTTGGGAGGCGAAGATTCAGCATATATCCACTCCACTCCTAATAGCGATCGCAATCTATTAAGTAGTTCCTCAATCTGGAGAGGTTTGGGTAGGAATGCTGTTGCCCCTGCCTCTAAACTCCGCTGACGATTTGCCTCAAAAACGCTGGCACTAGAGACAATAATCGGAATAGAACAGGTTTGGGGATTCGCTTGCAGGTGAACCATTAGCTCAAAACCATCCATATTGGGCATGGCTAAATCGAGTAGAATCACATCTGGATTGTGTTCAATTGCTACTTGTAGCCCATGTTTGCCATCGGTCGCTTCTAGGGTTCGACAGCCAATTTCTTGCAGCAGACTAGTTAACATAGAACAGTGGTTGCGATCGTCATCGACAATCAGAATTTGAGGCGCACCACCCTGAATCCCGATAATTTTCTGGGGAGTTAGAGTGTAATCCGTCGTAGACATCTCTCCTCCACGCCAGTCATGTAGGCGTAGCCCGTCGTAGACATCGAGTGGTACTGATACTGTCAAATCCAGCCAAAACAGACTTCCTTCACCCAAGTGACTCTGCACCTGAATTTGGCTCCCCATCAATGCCGCAATTTTTTGGCTAATCGCCAATCCCAAGCCAGTACCTTCAGATCGTTGCCCTGCTTCACCCACTTGCTCAAAGGGCAAAAAGATTTTCTCCAGTTGGTCTGGTGACATCCCAATACCCGTATCTTCAATCTGAAAACGAATCTTTTGATGTGTCATTTGTCCATTGTTATTGGTCGTTTTAGACTCTTGACTAATGACTTCCACTTTGAACGTTACACTACCGTTGTCTGTAAATTTGATCGCGTTGCCCAGTAAGTTAATTAACACTTGCCGCAGCCGTTTTTCATCAACTTCAATGGCCAGTGGTAGGCGATCGCTAATTAAGATATTAAATTTAATCCCTTTCTGTTCAGCCCGGATACCACAAATCTCAGTCACACCATGTAAGAAACTGGGCAGATGCACGCTAGTGACAACCAAATCCAATTTCCTTGCTTCTATCTTCGAGAGATCGAGAATGTCATTAATCAGCATCAAAAGATGCGAGCCGCATTGGTAGATAATGCTGACTCCTTCTAGGTTTTTAGCTGTCATATTTGGCGATCCTTCTAGTACCTGGGCAAAACCAAGGATGCCATTGAGAGGTGTACGTAGTTCGTGGCTCATGTTGGCGAGAAACTCACTCTTGGCCTGATTGGCAGCATCGGCAGCTTGCTTTGCCTCCATTAATTCATGAGTTCGTTCTTCGACTTTTGTCTCTAGGGTTTTGGAATAATCCAATAGTTGGCTGTTGGCAATTTCCAGTTGGCGATTTGTTTCTTCTAACTTGCGCTGTTTATAGGCATTAGTTGTTGCAATCACACTACCGATAAACGCGGTTAAGGTGGGTGTTACCGGAATTAAAACACCATACAAAAACATCCCATAGCCACCCCATATATAGGCTCCACTGATGCCTACAGTTGCCCAAAGAATTTTGCCGCCTGGTATCCGCAGCTTGCTACTGGATAACAACCAACTGCCTGTAGAACCAATGACAGACGACAAAACAATCCAGAGTGATAAAGAAATGCCAGAAACACCGTGCAGACTGGCATTTCCTGTTTTTGCTCCTCGTACTAGTTGATGAGCAATATTGGCATGAACAACCACACCTGGAGTCGGTTTTTGAGCAGAGATCCAGGAAGAGAAGGGTGTGCTGAAGAAATCATTGGTACTGGAGGCGATTGACCCAATAAATACCATGCGATCGCGCATCAAATCTACCGGAATTTTCCCTGCTAACACATCGCGCATCGCAACTGTCCGAAATGCGGCATCTGTTCCATGCCAATTGAGCAGAATTTGATAACCTCCTAAATCGGCATCGGTATAACCTGCTTCTTGATTTTGCAGTGGTAAGTAAATTTCTTTACCCAACTGAAACTTTTGTTGTTGGGGGTCAATGCTTTCTAAGCTAATTTTTTCAGCTTCGAGGTACTTTAGGGCTACAAGGGTTGCTAGTCCGGCTTTAATGGTGTTTTTCTCTTTGGCGTCTTCAGCTGTCAAGAGGGCGCGACGTACAAAGCGATCGCCATCCAAGACTAAATCTGCTAATCCTACCCGATCCTGTTTTTTCAATTCCGGTGGGGGATTGACACGTTCGCCAGTAATTTTCTCAACTCCGATTAAATTGGGAGTGTTGCGAAAGACTTGAACAAGTTGCTCGTGTCCGCTTCCTTCCGGTAAATCTCGATAGAGATCCAAGCCAATGGCTCTCGGCTGCTGCGCCCGGATTTTTTCTAGTAATCGTGCCAGCGCCCAGTCTGGAACTGGCCATTTACGCACCGATTGGATATCGCGCTCCTCGATTGTAACAATCACAATCTCATCTGCGATCGCCTCTGAAGATCGCTGACGAACCCATTCGTCGCGAATTTTCCATTCCGGTAAATTGAAAAGTCCCAAAGATTGCCCAACCATAACAGTTAAGGCAACGCTAGGAGTAATAATCAAAACGCTGCGAGTGCGTTGAATAAAAGCCTGGAATCTGCGCCACATATTTGTGTCATGCAATGGGGATTGGGGAAGGTAGGGTTTCCTCTGGGGATAAGAGGTAATGGGGACTGGGTGGAAGTAAGAAGAGGGAACAAAGGGGATAAGGGGATATTATTGAACAAGTTTCTTCTTTGTCTCTCCCCTCTCCCTTGTTTAGCTTGGCTCTTCCCATACCCAATGCCCAAACTGGTATTAGTTAGTAGATGCTAATAAGTTCGCTGTTACAATCTCCTTTAAACTCACTGAGGATAGAAGTTCTTCCCATTGTTTGCGGAGAGTTGCATTGTTAGGTTGAGCGGTATATACCGATGCAAGTGTTGCCACACAGTCATACCAAACACCGTTTTTACCCAAAATAGTAGCCCGCTTCAAAGCATCTTGCTCTTGGATTGCTGTTGCCAACTCTGCGCTGGGCTGAATACGCTGAATCCAACCATCGACGTAAGGCGTACTCGGGCTGAGTTGACCATCTACTTTCAGTGCTAGGAACCATTGATAGTTTTTACCAACGGCTAAAGCGGGTGCATTAGCTGGTAATTCGATTGCGATTACCCCAGTTTTCCCTGCAACTGAAATGTTCATCTGATGTTGCATATTGCCAGCTTCATCTTTGAGGCTGAACACTGCTTCCTCGGCATTGGAAGCTGGGAGATACACTAATATTGTGGGACGTTCAGATACTGTTGTGCCATAGAAATTTTGAGGCAAGAGGGCGATTAGCGCTGCTGGTTGCGTTGTACTTGTAGTCGATGGATTCAAGTAGTAAGTACCAACGCGAGAAGCTCCCGCACTTGCTTGTTGGGGAGCGCCTTTGCCAGGTGCAGGTGTAAAGAGGTTGCCACGAGAAGCTCCTCCAGTTGCTTGTCTGGGCGCACCTTTGCCAGAGGCAGGTGTAAAGAGGTTGCCACGAGAAGCTCCTCCAGTTGCCTGTCTGGGCGCACCTTTACCGACAGCAGGGGTAAACATACTACCGCGAGAAGCTCCTCCAGTTGCCTGTCTGGGCGCACCTTTACCGACAGCAGGGGTAAACATACTACCGCGAGAAGCTCCCCCAGTTGATTGTCTAGGAGAGCTACTGTTGGGGGGTGGGGTAAATGTAACAGCATGGGCAGTAGTCCATGTACTGCTAGCGATCAGAGCGATGACGCTCAATGTACTAGCTAAATATCGACGTTTCATGATCTTTTTCCTTATGTCATTGAAATGTGATACAAACAAAATACGTTACTTTCGACTATAGTCAAAAGCTTAGAGAATAAGTCTAAGTAACACTAAAGTCAGGGAACTTCTACTAGCAGTATAGGCGAGCTTGAGAGCAAACAATGTAAAAAATAGCCTAAGTTATTTGTAATGCACTACGTTGTATTACTTAGTTAAATCCAGTTGCCGATCAAAACAAAGCCAGACCAAAAGAACGGTTCGTGAAAATCAGTTTGGCGAATTAGGCTAATTTGTGCTTGTCTTAGTGCTTCGGCTTTAGTGATTTTGGGTTGTCGCAGTTGGTCATAGAAGCGAGACATGAGCATCGCGGCTGCCCGATCTTTGACGGGCCATAGGGTGGCGATAGTTGAGCGAGCGCCGGATTTGACAGCCAACCCCGCCAGTCCCAGGACGGCGCGATCATCGCCTGCGGCAGTATCGCAGGCACTTAGTACCAGCAACTCGATGGCTTTTGATGGATCGCTACCGCGATTTTTCAGGAGTTCAGATAATTCTTTAACATTGACTTGTCCATCCCAAGTGAGCAAGAAGGTGTCTTCGAGACGGGAACTAAACTGTCCGTGGGTTGCTAGGTGGACAATACCTGCACTACTAGATTTCACACGTTTAGCAAGGGCTTGACTGGTGAATTCCTGATTCAGTAACACCCTAGAAGATACCGCCTTGGAGATTTGTTTCACTTCTGATTCCACGGCGGGTAAAGCACTAAAGCCAGCGCGAGATTGGCTAATGCCACCGACGATCGCACTGATGTGGTTTTGATGAAGCGATCGCGTCGCCATTAGTTGCAATCCTGGTGAGAGTGCCACGGCATACTTCTCGATCAGATATTGCTTACCGTCAAAAAGAGCTGCTATGGGAATGTTCCGCAATCGACCATCCAAAACAAACACCAATGTCTTGGTATCAATAAATGCTTGCTCTGCTGACTCTGGACGAATCAACCAACCATAAATTTGTTGAGATAATCGATCTCGGTTTTTAGAATCCGAAACAGGGTTA
The DNA here is from genome assembly GCF_034530835.1 of Nostoc sp. DedQUE12b. Taxonomy (NCBI): domain Bacteria; kingdom Bacillati; phylum Cyanobacteriota; class Cyanophyceae; order Nostocales; family Nostocaceae; genus Nostoc; species Nostoc sp. DedQUE12b. The sequence continues at coordinate 29,515 of NZ_JAVRCI010000005.1, forward strand.
AGAGCAACCAAAAAATTGTCTAGAGTCTGCTCAATTTCAGCTTGAGATTTGTGAGTGACATAAGAACGGAGTGGTTGCCCTGCTTTGGAGAGAATTACTGTTAAACGATCTGGCAAGATAATCGGATAAATGACCGTTGCAGTGGGATCAACCCGATCGATTTGTTGAGTTCTATCTAAACAGGCTTCCCGAAAAAAGTTATCGAGTTCCGCAATTTGGAGTGCCTCAATCAATTCGCGAGCTTCTATTAGTTCTCCTTGACTAGGTTGATTCTCTAGAAGTAAATCAACCAGTTCTCGGTAGACAGGCTCTACACTGGTGCGAAAAGAGAACTGGACATCAGGGTTGATAGCCACCAAATCTCCCCGCAGTGCCTTTAAGGCGTTGACTGCTTCTGTATAGGCAGTAATCGCTTTTGAGCGATCGCCTTGTTGTTTATACAACTGTCCCACCTGCCAAGCAGATTGAGCAATGATATCGTTAGCTTGGAGTTGGCGGGCAATGTTGAGGGATTTCTGAGTTAACTCCTGTGCTTGTGATAACTGCTGTGTACGCTGATAGAGTTTTCCCCACTGAGTTAGTGCATGAGCTTCGGCTTGAGTATCCTGGATTTGCTGTGCAGATTTGACTGTGACTGCCATTAGTTGCGCCAAATCTTTCAGAGGTAGAATTTGCTCAGAATTTGACTGGTGGTTGAGAGTGGCAACAAAATTGATCGCTGCGTAGAGCGAAGTGTGACTGGGGGGCAGTTCCCGGAGTTGTTGGAGTAGTTGAGGTGCGAGTGGGTTAACAAACTCCAGTTTGTCGTAATTTAGGAAAAGTTTGAACTGAGCTAAACGCGCTTGCAACTGATCGCTTGGGTTAGTTGTTAAGAGTTGAGCCTGTTCAAAGTAATTTAATGCGGCTTCTGGATCTTGCAAGTCAACGGCAGTTTGGCCCAAGCTTATAAGGATAGAACTCAAATGGGGTTTAGCTGTAATTTTCTGTGCGATCACTAAACTTTGCTCTAAAATCTGTTGACTTTTACTATCGCCAATTATTTGCAAGGTTAAACCAAGCGATCGCAGTCCGCTGACTTTGATTTCATCATCCGGCATCCCTTGGAGTTTTTGAGTCAGTGCTTCTAACTGTTGTTTAGAACGACGATAAAATCCTAAAGTTTGTAAAGCTTGTGCCTGGTTGATTTGACTACCCAGGCTTCCCATTGTATCGCCTGCTTGCTCATAAAATTTTTGAGCTTGTTGCCAACTTTCGAGGGCGGTTTCGGCTTTGCCAGTGTGCAATTGCAAATTTGCTTGGGTATTGAGTGCTTGTGCCCAGAGAATTGCATCAGCAGAGGGAATAGAGGTTTGCAACAGTTTCAGACTTTGCTCAATAGATTGTTGGGCTGCTTGCCATTGATTAAGCTCCTGTTGTGTCAGTGATAGGTAACTTAAACTTAGAGCTTCATTTAGGCGATCGCCTTGGATATGATACTGTTGTGCTGCCGTTTGCCAAATCGTCACTGCTTCTGCAAAGCGTCCTGAATGGTAGAGGTTTCGTCCCTGTTCTAGCCAATTGGTCGGTTGGGAAGTGGATGCTGACAAATTCAGGGTAGAAGTTGTTGGTACTGGCAGAGACGCTCTAGTAGGTATAATGGTCACTGCCAAACACAAGCTCAAAATACTCAGACTAATATATAGCCAACGAAGTTGTTTAATTGAGAATATCATCAGTAATTATAACCATAACTATTTGTACTTTTATATACTATCTTGCTTGAGATTTTGGTAAACTTAGTTACAAGATTCCTGAGCAAATTAACTCTTGGGAACCGCAGCACAAGTTAACTGGGGCTGTATATTTGCTTTAGATTGGGTCGCAATTAATTCAATTTTGCCGTCAGCATTGCGCTGCCAAGAAGTAGCTTCAATGAGGATTGGGGATACAGGTATCTGCGCAGTTACCTCATCTGTTTTTCGGTAAGCAGATAAATCACGCATATCGTCCCAAGTGCTTAGGGTCGCTACTTGCTGCGTTGGATTTTGCGGTACACCACCGCGTCCCGTTGCCACAAAGCGACTGCCTTGACTATCTGCGCAGCCTGTAGCAATTTGCTGGGATGGATCGGTGACATTTACAGGCAATTCGACTAAACCAGAATTTGGATCGATATCGATAGTATTAACTTGAACCGTGCCACTTACCCCAAATTGGGAACTGGCAGTAATGTCACTATCAGGAGTGAGTTGGTTGCGGAACTTCAGCCCAAAGATGCCTTGAGTGGTGATTTGGATGTTGCCACCTCTGCCTCGCACTGCATTGGCAATAATGTCGCTGTTTTTGGAGCCGGTAATGATGGGTGCATTGATGTTTATATTACCTCCATTCCCCGATCCGCCAGCTGTTGAGGTTATCAAGCTATTGTCTTGCAGAAGCAACAGGTTTTTGGCGGACAATGTAATATTGCCACCATTACCGGATTCTGTTTGTCCTTGAATAAACCCTTGATTCTTTAATTGGATGGTATCTGCACTGATATTAATATTGCCACCATTTCCACTACCTTGGCTGGTGACACTGACTGTCCCGCCATCGGTCAGCGTTAAGTTCGGTGTGGTAATGCTCAAAGTACCAGCATTCGCCGTTAATATATCTGGCAGACCGAATCGTTTCCGCACTAACGGATCGGGTCGGATAGTGGAGGCGTTAATGCTACTATTAGTTGCCCGACCTTGACCACTGATGACGATCGCTTCAGTAGCATTGATGCTCAAATCTCCCCCATTACCTGCAAAAAATGAGGTGGTAGCAACTGCTCCCCCATCCAGAATTTGCAATTTGGCAGTATTTAGGGTCAAGGTTTTGGCACTTCCGGTTGCAAATGTAGTTGAGCTAATGTTACTGTAAAGTCCAGAGGGACTTTCTCCTATTACCGTGGTATTGGTGTTGCGAATCGTCACTTTACCGCTAGAACCAGTGCCAAAGGTAGCCGAAGATAGTGAGGCACCGCTTGATACTAGTAGACTATTACTATTGACGAAAACATCACCAGCATTCCCAATGCCTAATGTAGTAGTGTTGGCTGTGGTGACGTCAGCAGGATTAGTGGCTGAAAAGCCAGACAGTTCAATAGCGGTTGCATCAATATAAATATTGCCACTCGGAGCTGCTCCAAAAGTTGTGCTATTCAACCCCGCTCCCGACTTGATAGTGAGGTTGGGAGTAATAACGCTGATATTCCCACTAGCTCCCATACCCAAAGCATTACTACGCACCCCGCTCTGAATTGTGCCATCAGCTGTTTTAGCAATCAGATCGATGGACTCTGTAGCCTGAAGGCGAATGTCACCACCAGGGAGATTGCCAAAATTTTGCGCCATTACCAGAGAACCATCGGTGAATTGAATGTGCCTACCCTGAATTTGAACGGAACCTGCATTCACACCGCTGATATCTAATAGCGATCGCTGTGCCAATTGAATATCGCCAAAGCTTTGTACATTCCCATATCCCAGTGTATAGCCCTGTGCGGTTGGTATCAGGTTTACCAATGCTGTACCGCTTACACTACCCAATTCAACTCGTCCTCTTTCAGCGATCAGGTTTGCCCCATTTAGATGTATGTCGCCACCCACTAAAGCTAGGGTGTTTCCCGGCTGTACCCGCAGTTTTGTAGAACTGGGAATCTGAATCGGGGGAAGCAGAGCTAGTCTACTGACATTCCTCAAAGTATGTCCTGTACCTTGAATGTTGATGGGTGCGGGATTGTTACCCAGTTGCAACCCAATGGGAACATTAATACTCAACAACGGTGCAGATTCAGAATTAATTACACTAAACTCAGCGCCATCGGCAAATTTAATACTGTTAGCAGTGGTACCAATAAACGAACCCCCAATGTTTAGTTGGGCATTGGCTCCAAAGATTATCCCACTAGGGTTGATCAAGAAGATACTAACAGGGTTGTTGCCGTTAATCGTCTGAATCAAGCCATCAATGTTAGAGATATTACCGCCAGTAACACGGCTGAAGATGGTGGAAATGTTGGGCGTGTTCGTTAAATCAAAAGTAGCCGAACCGCTGGTGGGAACCGAAAACTGCTGGAAACTGTGAAATAGGTTACTATTTGCGGCACTACCATTAATAATGGTGAAGTTATTACCGCTTTGGGAGACAGTAGTATTTAAGGTGCCATCAGGAGTTACCTGGGCGTTAGCAAAGCCGCACCAAAGTGACATTACTATTAACGGCGCTATTCTACCGCACAGACCCAACCAAATAGAGGTCGTTGTCATTGCCAAGCCTTTATTTATACTTTGTATTTAAGATGCCCAAAACGGTATTATCTTGAACGATCGCTTCCCTCAAAACGCTGAATAACTCGAGTAGTGGCAGCTTTTCTATTAAACGCGTGTACATTTAAAGTTTTACCTGCACCAAGTTGATGCGATCGCGAATATATTGAGTAGACCTCTTGCAAAAATATATTTTTGCACTCTTAGGGAAAAGGAAAAAGGTTAAAGGGAAAGGATTTTGAGTTTCTTTACCCTTTTCCCCTGCCCCTTATCCCCAGAGGGGGCCCCACCTTCCCCTTTACCCCGACAAATGCCAAGAAGTCTAATGATGATTGCACCATATCCAAAGCAAAAGTCAGAGCGAAGATTTCTTCGGCTCTGAACTTTGTAAAAGAGTATTCTTCTTTAAATTCCCTAACTTTAGTTATAGGGATTCACTGTTAGCTGATAACTGTTAAGCAGCATATTTCACTGACAAATTAAGATGTACTTATCCTGTTCGATTTTTTTGCAGTCTGATTCACGAGGTTTCAGAGGCTTTTTCATCTTTAGGATAAAGAGAGCGAATTAACTCCCGAATTACATCAGTTGCTGGTCTCCCCGTTGTTGAACAGTATTGTTCAAGCTTCTGTGCCTCGCCTGATGTGAGATTGATTGTAAGTCGTTTAACAGCCCATTTTTTATTCATGTACTAGACAAGCTATGTTTTTAAACTACTTCTCTAATATCAATCATCTAAACTGCTCTTACAATGGTATAAGTAATGACATTTACTTTAAGTAATCATGAAGTTAAATAGGATATTTTTCCCAGTAATGGTGAAGAAGTAAAGTATATTCTAAATTATAAAGTTAAGCTACTTTTCGGGCAGTAATTATAAGTAGAATGTAAAAATAACATTAAATATATCCATACAAAATAAGTATTCTCACAGAACTGTTAAGGATAATAATATAGAAAAATTTGGCAGCCCTAGCAAATAGAATTTGCGGTTACAGACATAAAACCCAACTCCCAATACTTCTCGGGTTTTGGGGAAAAGGGAAAGGTGAAAGGGAAAAGAAAAAACCTTTAACCCAAAGCCAGTAACCTTTTCCCAAAACCCGATTCCGAATTAAAAATGCCTAACTGAGAAGTATTGACCCACCTCCAGGGGTTTTAAAACCTTGATTTTTTCTTAGACTACCCGGTGTCAAGGACTTACATACATTTCTGCCGTAACGAATTTCATTTTTCCAATATTTTTCAAACTTAGTTGGTTTTAATTGTTAATAAATCATGTGTTGACAATATATCGGCAGCAGATTTAATCGCATCAAATGACATTCCCGACCTTTCTGCAATATCTAATAGAGTATGCTGACCGTCGGATAAATTTAAAACCCACAAGATTGCCATTTCATTTAGCCCGCTATCCTTGTTCCCACCAACTGTCCGATATATTCCTCTTTTACCTAACTGTGGCTCACATTTGGGATTTTTGTTGTAGTAGATTTCGTTATTGTTGAGGATATGCAACATCGAATGACATTGAAAGAATGACTCGGCTAGATATTGGGGTTGAACGAAATTTAAATCGTCTGCTGAGGTATGGTATTCAGGAAAACTACCATGAGGCGATCGCATGAAGCAACCTACAGCTAAATTAAATCCAGGTGAGCAATATTGTCGCTCATCATAGCCATAGGGGAAGAAATCTATAATTTTGTGATCTTGTTTTGAGTTTTTGAGTACATAAGCAGCAACTTTATCGATTTCAGTGTCACCTCTACGGCTTTTTTTGTAGGTAAAGTTGCCTGCATCTCCTAAACAAGTTAATACCAAGCCATGTTTAATGTTATTGACTTTAGCTTCATTGACAGCCAACCATGTAATTGAACCAATAGTTCCGGGAATCCAAAGAAATCTATAGGAATATCTTGATGTAGTTTGACTTAAATATTTAGCGAGAAAAGTAGCGATCGCAATTCCCGAAAGATTATCATTACAGAGTGAAGGATGACAGGCATGGCAAGAAATCAAGATTTCATCAGTACTGTCTCCGGGAATATAATACTCTCCATAAGTCAAATAACCTGGTTTTAGAGAAGAATCAATACATACTTCATATTCTTCATCTTCTAGTTGCAAATACTGATTGTGAGTCAGGCAAAAACCCCAACTTTCCTTGTAATATGAAGTTCGGTAAGGAATCCAATTAGGATAATCGGCAAGTGTAAATAGATGCGATTTAAGTTCTTGAAGAGATATTTTTTGATGTATGGGAATACTATAGTTAACAACGTGCAAATTTGAATTAGTAAAATCTACAATCTTTTCACCTTGAGAGTTTTTAATATAGGCATCTTTAATATTCCACTCATTAGGAACTGTCCAATCAAATACTTTTGTTCCTGTCGGTACTTCATGAACTGACAAAGGAAGATGCTGCTGAAGAATTTTTAAAGTTTCTCTAAAACCATCACCTGTAATACTACGGCAAATGGGGTATAAATCAGAAATTAGTTGGTAAAGCTCTAGACTGATATCCTTGAGGTTAAAAGAATTTTTGATATCAACTGCAACCATAAGTAGAATCCTTTTAAAAGCCTAAGTCATAGGCGTTACAATTTTGGTCGATTCAAATAAACTCCAAGCCCTATCTTTTTCCGAAATTTCAGTCACAGGTAGAGGCCATTCAATGCCAAAGGCTGGATCGTTGTAGCGATACCCAGTAGCATATTCTGGTGCATATAAGTCACCCATTTGATAAGCCACTTCGGTTTCGTCAGTGAGTGTTTGGAACCCATGAGCGCACCTATCTGGGATATAGAGAGCAAGGCGATTTTCAGCCGTCAACTCTATACCAATATGAGATAAATAGCTAGGAGAATCTGGACGCAAATCGATAATTACATCATAAATCGCTCCCCTGATACAACGCACTAATTTTGTTTCTTGAGAAGGAGGCATCTGATAGTGCATACCCCGCAACGTTCCTTTTTTATAGTTAAAAGATAAATTGCATTGGGCAATAGTCGGTTTTAAACCACGATTTTGAAATTCCTGAACGCAAAAAGTCCGAGTAAAAAAGCCGCGAATATCTTGATGCAACTCTAAATCAACAATAAATGCTTCTTTTATTTTAGTTTCAGTAAAGATCATAAATATTACAAATTATGAGAAAAAATTAAAATTCTAATCTTTTAGAAAAACATTTTTCGACAATAAAAGGCTTCCGCATATTTCCCGGGTGAGTTTGATTCAATCCCGCGAATTCTGAGAATGGAACGGAAAGTCTCTTCTGTAAACCACTGCTTATTACTCTGGGTAGGGAACGCATCCAAAATATATTGAATTTTTCGGCGGCAGAGTGTTTCATTTAAATGAACAAAGAAATTAGGAATACCCAAATCACCATCATATTTGGGTATTTCATATTCCAAAATTAAATGATTTCTAAATGTATTCCAAGTTAACTCAGAAATTAAGCGGTGATCTTGGTGGCGATCGTCTCGGTGATGAGTAAAGATTATATCTGGTGAAAATTCTTGCTTTAACTGCTCAAAACATTCCTTCACCTCTATTCCCTGAAAAGGTAGAAAGCCATCTCGAAAATTTTTAATGATAATTTTCTTGACCGGAATTTCTTTTAAAAAGAGATTAGCACTTGTGGTTGCTTCCTCTGCTCTTTGCTCATTGGAACTAAAGACAACCCAATAGATAACAACATCTTGGTAATTCTCTATCAGCTTTAAGATTGTGCCTCCACAACCTATCTCAATATCATCACAATGAGAACCTAGACAAAGAATTTTGTACTCAGATTCCTCTATCTTATTCAAACTAAGTTGGATCATACATGGTTGACTTGTACTTGTTCATCTCCCCACACTTCCCAAGGTCTTTGGCCTTGAGCATACATATCATCCAACTGTTGTTTTTCTTTAAACGTATCCATTACTCCGAAAAAGCCAGTGTATTTATATGCAAAAAGTTCTTCTCTAGCAATCAATCTTTGAAAAGGCTCCATGACCAGTTCTTCACCATAATTTATATAGTTAAAAATCTCTTTTTTAAAGATAAAATATCCTCCATTAATCCAAATATCACATTGCTTTACATCTTGGATATTTTTGACCAAACCATCCTCTTGCATGTCAACTAAGTGAAAAGTTTGGCTAGGTCTGACACATAAAAAACTACCAATTTTATCCCGCTGATAGAAATTATTGATATACGTTGGTAAATGTAAATCTGTCAAACCATCACTATAATTAGCTAAAAATACTTCTTCTCCTTCTAGATACTTTTCTACTGCTTTGAATCTTTGGCCAATGTTGGCAGTTAACCCTGTATCTACAAATGTAATATTCCAGTCTTGGATATCTCGATTAAACAACTGAATTTGGCTACCGTTAGAAAGGCTAAAGTTATTAGAAAGCCATTCATTGTAATTCAAAAAATAGCTTTTAATTAGGTCAGACTTGTAACCAAGACATAAGATAAAATCTTTGTGTCCATAGTGAGCATAGTATTTCATTACATGCCATAATATTGGTCGATAACCAATATTCACCATTGGCTTAGGAATACTTTCTGAGTATTCTCTCATTCTGGCTCCTAAACCACCGCAAAATAAAACTACTTTCATGTCACTTACCCCTTTTTAACGATTTTTTGACAATCAAAAATACTAAATACTTAAGAGTAGACATTAACTTCAGGAATGGGTACAACAAATTGGCCTCCCCAATCCCGAATGTAAGCCATTTGTATCATAATTTCATTTTTCAGATTCCAGGGTAATATTAGTATATAGTCAGGTTTTGTTTCGGCAATTTTGTCTGGATGAAAAATCGGAATATGAGTTCCTGGTAAAAATTGACCCTGTTTATAAGGGTTACGGTCTACTGTATAGTCAAGAAAATCTGTGCGGATACCGCAATAGTTTAAGAGAGTATTTCCCTTACCTGGAGCACCGTAACCAACAATCGATTTTCCTTCTCGCTTAACTTTGATCAAAAAATCTAATAAGTTGCGTTTAGTTTCTTTAACTTGTTCTCCAAAGGAAAAATAGTATTCTAATTGCGTAAAACCAGCTGCTTCTTCTCTATTTTTCAGTTCTGATACTTGCTGAGTAACGGGTTTAGAAGAGTCTTCACTGTGGCGCGCATAAATTCTCAAAGAACCACCATGAGTAGTTAATTCTTCTACATCAAAAACTGTCAACCCGTGAGCAGCAAAAATCTTGTCTACGGTAAGAAAGGAAAAATAAGAGAAATGCTCATGGTAAATAGTATCAAACTGATTTTCCTCAATTAACCGCATCAAGTGGGGAAATTCCATAGTAATTACACCATGCGGTTTGAGGATAATTTTCATTCCCTTGACAAAATCATTCAGATATGGGGTGTGAGCAAGGACATTATTCCCTAGTAATAAATCTGCCTGTTTACCCTGAGCAACCTGTTCTTGCGCTGTTTTCTGTCCAAAAAATTTGACAATTGTAGGAATACCTTTTTTAATTGCTACCTCAGCAACATTTGCTGCTGGCTCTATTCCCAGTGCCGAGATGCTTTTGGCAACGAAGTATTGCAGCAAGTAGCCATCATTACTAGCAATTTCTATTACCTGACTTTCCTGGTTTAATTGGAAACGTTCTACTACCAAATCAACATATTTTTTGGCGTGTTGCAACCAGCTATCAGAGTAGGAAGAGAAATAAGCGTAGTCGCTAAAAATATTTTCTGGGCTAATGTATTCTTGGAGTTGAACTAAAAAACATTTTTCACAAACATAGACATGTAGAGGATAAAATGGCTCTACTTCATTGAGTTGTTTCAGACTGCGATAACTTTCGCAGGGAGGAGACATACCTAAATCTACAAAGGTATGCTGTAACCCTGTTCCACAAAATAGACAGTTACCAGTTATTAGTTGATTATTTGTTGATTTTAGTAAACTCATAACTTTATATGGAATTTTTAAACAGTCTGCCAGAAGAAATCTTGATTTATTTGCTGAGTGCGTATGAGGTATTCCAATTGTTTCAGGCGAGTAAAACCTCTCGACTCAAATGTTACTCTATCCATATCAATTTGCTGGAAGACATTATATAGTTGTTGGGCACCGCGCTGGGCATCCCATTCACATTTGAATCCTGGTAAATTTTGGTTAATTTTATTAAATAAAACCCGATAGCTGCGGTTGTCAGGATCGTGTTTACCAAAGCTCAATTGACAATCTTTAAAAACATCTGCAACTATTTGAGCAATTTGTTTGACTTGATAGTTGCTATTTGTATCACCGACATTGAAAATTTGGTTGTGAATTACATCACGCGGAGCTTCTAAGGTACAGATAATTGCTTTGCAGATATCTAATAGATGTACTAGGGGACGCCAAGGTGTACCGTCGCTGTTCATCTTGATTTCTTTAATTGTCCATGCCCAACCTGCTAGATTGTTTAAGACAATATCAAAGCGCATTCTTGGAGAAGCACCATAGGCTGTGGCATTTCGGAGAAAGGTGGGAGAAAAGCCATCATCAGCAAGGAGTTTCACATCCTGTTCGACAAGTGCTTTGCATTTGGCATAAGCTGTTTGGGGATTGATGGTAGACTCTTCGGTAACGTAGTCTTCAGTGGCAAAACCATAGACACTGCATGATGAAGTATAGACGAAGCGTTGGATTCGGGCTGCTTTCGCCAGTTTCGCTATATGTACTGAGCCTTTGTGGTTGATATCGTAAGTGATATCAGGGGCTAACTGACCTAAAGGGTCGTTAGAGAGTTCTGCCATGTGAACTACTGCTTCCACACCTTGCAGGTCTTCTGTTGTAATGTGGCGGATATCTTTATTGAGGGTTTTGGCAGTTACCTTGGTGCCGTTATATAGCCAACCTACTTTATAAAAGCCAGTATCTAAACCAATAACTTCATGACCTTGTTGGATCAAGAGGGGAGCTAATAATGAGCCGATATAACCTTCAGTTCCAGTTACAAGTATTTTCATATCCTATGGCGCGATCGCAATTTGTGAGGGTTTTAATTCAGTAGGAATATTGTTTTGGGTATGATTATTTACAGGCACTGGTAGGAACTTAGCAATGATTTCTTCTCGTAGGGGAGCAGCTTCATCTTGAGTCAACCAAACGAATAACTTTGCTACTGCTTGCGGGGAACTGTCAAGTTTGAGAATTTCTTGGAGCATACGTAAAGCTCCCATAACATTACCACTGTTCAGAGGAATCGCTGCACGTGTCAAACAATAATTGAAATTATGAGTACGAGCTTGGCTTGTAATATCTGTGCGATGTTCAGCAGGAAGATAACTCTCAGAAATTTCTATACACTGACGGATGGATGTCGCTAAAATACCGGATGATAAGTCATCACCTGTCTGTCTGTGGGAATGTATACGATAACGAGCCAAACTTTCTGGTTCGTACCACCAATCATAAGAAACAGTAATGCGTTTATAAAGTTCCCATTCAGGAGTGCAAACTAACTTTGGATAATAACCTCCTATTTTTTCATAAGTCAGGCGACGAATGACAACCGCAGGCATTTGTAACGGACATGTGACACCAATCTGCTGCAAAAAATTCCCACAGATACCTTTCTGGTTTCCAAACCAGGAAATCACTTCCCCTTTTTCAATTACTGTTCCTTTTTCATTGAAATATTCAAAATTTGCAAAAGCGCCTCCTACGGAATCTGGACACCCCTGAAGACTTTGCTGGAGTCGGTCATAAAAACCTGGAACCACACTATCATCATCATGCAGGATATGAATCCACTGACCGCGACTGAGGGAAATGCCTGCATTTTGATTTGGTAATACTCCAATATTTTGCTGATTGCGGTAGTAGCGGATTATTCCTCCCCCAATACTATTTACTAGATCGAACAACGGTGTTGTACTGGCATTATCCATTACTAGAATTTCCATCTGTTCTGGCCCAGTCCATTGCACCAAGACGCTAGCCAGACATTCAAGAAGATAATCGGTGCGGTTATATACCGGAATCACCACAGTCCAAAATGGTCGAGGTTTTTCTGGGTCTGTTACAGGTGGAATCATTGGAAACTGATAGTCGCCAACAGTAACCTCACCTTGAGGAATGGGGGGAGTAACGAGTATTTCTGGAGTGATGGCAGCATCAAAGTAAGCAGACACCGCTTTGGCGTAGTGAGGATTGAGTAAAGTTAATGCCTGACGATACACAGAAATCGCCTCTGCTCTCTTGTTTTGAGTTTGGTAAACCTGACTCAAACGAATGTAGATTTTCCAGTTTAAGGGATTGAGTTTTAGGGCTTGGCGATATGAGGCGATCGCTTCTTCCCACTGACCGACTTCTTGCAGGATGTTACTTAAGCTATAATATGCCTTTAGCAAATTTGGGTCAAGAGCGATCGCTTGACGATAGTAATTAATTGCTTCTTTGGAATTCCCTGCGATCATGCGGGAAAGTCCCAATTTTTGATTTAAATCTGCGTAGTGCGCTTGTTGATCTTTTGATAGTTTACCTTGCGCATTGAGGGCGTTGCCTAAGTTGATTTCTGCTTCAGCGCAGTTGGGCTGAAGTTCTAAAGCTTTTTGATAGCAAGTAACTGCTTCGTCAAACTTACCTTGTTGTTCCAAGGTATAACCCAAGTTATTATGTGTTGCTACTAGCTTTGACTCTAGAGATATAATATTAGGCAGAGAAGCGAAATCAAAATACAAGAGAAACTTTTGGTAAGGAATATTTTGAAAATTTTTATTTTCTTGTTTAAATTTTTGAGATAATAAAACTAATTCTTTATCTCTATTTTTTATCTCAATATCGTTCAGTTTTTCTAAAAGGTCGCCATCTAATTCTCTGCCGCCATTTCTCGAAAATGCGTTCTTTTTTAACCAATGTGTGTGCCAGAAAATAAAGCCTAAATAATAAGGTGTAATTCCTTTAAATTGAATCGCTTCACAGAATGGAATTTTTGCATTTTTATCGAAAATATTTTGTGGTGAAACTGTCCAATATGCCACATCTCCATCACCAGAAGCAAGACATTTTAAATTTGTGTAGTAGTTGGGATCGTCTGGACGTTGATATAAATTTACTCCAGAAAAAAATAAGGCCGTATTTTGCAGATGATTTTGCTTCAAATAATTATAAATAATTTTTAAGCGTTCAGGAATACCTACGCAATCCCCGTCGATATAAACGCAAATTTTATACCGCGTTTGACTGAGACCAAAATTAGAATAAAAAACGAAAGAATGAATGTTGTTTACATCCAACTCAACTTGTTCTTTTGTACAAAATGAATAGACGTGGGGTAAGTAATGAAAAGCCCGTATTTTCTGAGGATATTTTTGTGCAAAGGTCTCTATTATTTGGGGAGTGTTGTCCGTACACTGATGAAATACAATTACCAATTCATCTATATAATCAATCCAAGATTCTATCGTTGCTGCCAAAAATTCCTCTTCATTACGAACTCGCATCAAACCGCTGATCCCATCTTTTCGATTTTGTGGCTCAAAAGATAAAGTATTTATGGTAGGATGCTCAACCTGACTAATTGACATAGTTTTTAGTCCAAAACTAGAAAATTTTGCTTTTTCCTAAACAAGTCTTTATAAAGGAAGTGAGATCAATTTTGAGGCAATTTCATCACGCAGAGGAGCTGCTTCTTCTTGTGTTAACCACCGGAATAAGTTTGCGACTGCTTCAGGGCTACGATCTATTTTTAAAGCCTCTTCTAACCCTTGCCAAACTCCAGCTAGATTACCAGCCTGTAGGGGAATTATGGCTGATTCTAGACAATAAAGAAAATAATGACTCCGAGATTGGGCAGTAATCTGTGCCGAGTATTCAGTGGGAAAATAACTCTTGGAAATTTCAATTGCACGGCGGATGGATATCATCTGTTTCCCAGAGAGTAACAGTTCGCTGGTGACATTGTTAGCGTGTTGGCGGTAACGAGCTAAAATTTCTGGTTCATACCACCAATCGTAAACAGAGGCAATGCGTTTATAAACTTCCCAATCGCTTGTATAGGTCAGTTCAGGATGATATACGCCCAATTGTTCGTGCGCTTCTCGACGAATCACTACCGCAGGCATATTCAATAAGTTACTAACTCCAATAATTTGCAGCCAATTTTGGGCAATTCCTCGCTGCTCTCCATAGACTTGTTGGCTGAAAATTACTTCCCCTTTCTCGTTAATATTTTCATAACCTGTAAAAGCGGCTCCTACAGAATCTGAACACCCTTCTAGACTTTCTTCTAGGCGGGAATAAAAACCTGGGAGAATATAATCATCGTCGTGCAGTAAATGAATCCAATGACCGCGAGTAAGAGCAACTCCGGCATTCCAATTTCCTGGCAGACCGAGATTTTGTGGATTGCGATAGTAGTTGATTATTCCTTGTCCAATACTATTCACCACTTCAAATACTGGCGTTGTACTAGCATCGTCCATGACGATGATTTCCATCTGCTCTTCTCCTTGCCATTGGGTCAATACACTGACAAGGCATTCGAGTAGATAATCTATGCGGTTATATACAGTTACCACCACACTCCAAAAAGGACGCTTACCTGTATTTGCTACGGTTGGAATAGTCGGAAAGCTGTATTCCCCTACAATCACCTCCCCTTGGGGAATTGAGGGTGTGACTGGCACTTGTTGAGAAGTTTTAGTATCCTCACTAACAGCTAATGCTTTGGCATAGTGGGGATTAATTAACTTTAACCCTTGTCGATAAACAAAAACAGCTTTCTGATATTGATTGAGTTGTTGGTAAATTTTGCCTAAATTGAGGTATATTTGTCCATCGTTGGGATGAAGTTCCAAGAGTTTTTCATAGGATGCGATCGCCTCTTCTAATTCCCCTTGTTCTTGCAGTGCCAAAGCCAAGTTATAATGAGCTTCTAATAAATTTGGCTGTAGTGCGATCGCTTGCTTGTAACAAGTAATAGCATTTTTCAAATCCCCTGCTTTTTTGCGGGCAACACCCAATTTATTATTTAATTGTGCATAGTAGATTTGTTGATTGCTGGAAAGCTTACCTTGAGCGTGTAACGCATTGCCCAAATTAGTCTCTGCTTCTATAAAGTCTGGCTTTAACTCTAGAGCTTTTTGATAATAGTTAATTGCTTCTTCAAATAATCCTTGTTGTTGCAGAGTATAGCCCAAGTTGTTATAAATTGGTAGCGAATTAGGTAATAAAACTAAAGCTTGCCGATAAGCTTTCTCTGCTTGGGAAAACTGTTCTTGAACTAAATATAAATTACCTAAACTGAACCAAGTTTTAACAGAATTTGGTTGAACTTGTGAAGCCGCACTTAGCCACTGTTCAGCAGTTTGGAGTTGCCCCATCTGCTGCGCCAACATCCCTAAACCATATAAAGCTTCAGGGTTATTAGGTTGTTTTTCCAGAACTTGACTATATAGCTGTTCCGCCTCCAATAAACTATTCTCTCGTTGCTGTTGAACTGCTAGTTCGAGGATTTCAGCTACTTCTGTTTGGTCTAGACATTCAGCTTCATTCTTGCCACCTGACTGATGCTTTTGTACCGCAATTTGAATAAGAGATTTAGCTTTAGATTCTGAAATATTTGTAGTATTCATACCTATGTAGTATCTATAACTATAACTATATTTAGGTTGATATTAGATTGTTATAGATTAGTATAGCTTCAGAAGATAGATGATAACTATCAATAAATATTTTACTTGTTTTTACCTGTTAAGAAAGCAAGACTATTTTAATAAGATAAGAGAGAAGTTTTGTCAACAGTATGGGCGAGAAATAAGCCTTAAGTTAGTAATCAAAAATTACCAAATAAAGTAATTTCAGTGCGTACACCATAGGGGTTGCTGTTGGCAAAACCTCTCCCAGAAAAGGTATTGACATTTTATTGTGCAATCAGATTTTTTACTCGCCCGATTGCTTTGACTAAGATGCTTGTAAATCAGAGTTTGTTAGTGAATGAAACGAGCAATTAGCTTGCAATACGGTTCGGATAAGCATTTTTCACTTTCCTTATGATCTGGGGAATGGGTTTGCGGGTAAAGGGGAAAGGATGTATTCAAAACCTTTCCCCTTTCCCCTTTACCCTTTAACCGAACCGTATTGAATTAGCTTGAAGCAAATTATATTACCGAGCTGATATCACTTGCACTCACGTTTGAAAATAGTATGCTTTGTTGAGGATTATTACCGATAGACAAAGAATTACCGAGAGACAAAGAAGTACCGAGAGACAAAGAATTTAAGGTGAGAAGAGCGCCATCGCTGGTATCTGTGATGTTACCTCGACTTCCCCAGCCATCTAATACAAGCTTATCAACACCAACCTGGAAATCTTGAATGACATCCAATTCTTTTTTAAGTAAGGTATCGGTACGTTTGAAAGTAAATGTGTCATTACCTTCGCCACCAACTAAGACATCATTACCACTACCACCATAGAGTGTATCATTGCCTTTACCGCCATAAAGTGTATCATTGCCATCATCACCATTTAGCGAATCATTACCTTGACCGGCGTCGAGGTCATCATTACCTCTGTTTCCAGATAGCTTATCATCCCCCAAGCTGGCATAAAGTTTGTCTGCCCTAGTGGTTCCCGTCAGATTATCCTTCCGAATCGTGCCATAGATAACATCTGTACCCAGGTTGCCGATTAAAGTATCTCCTGCCAATTCAACAGAAGTAGTATTAATTTTGACTATAGTTAGGTTAGTATTACGCTTAAAATTCCGTTCATAAGTCCCAACAGCACTACCATTGAGAAACTCACTACCATTGTTGCCATCAACATCGGAGCTTTTATCGCGATCGTCAATCTTAACATTGCTACTACGACCAAAGGTTAGATCCCCGATTTTATCAGAGGAGATTAGTTTACCCTGGATACCAAAATAATCTAAAACTCTGGCCCTGTTAGGATTTGTAGTATCTAATACCAAAAAAGTGGTTGTAGACTGAGCCTTGTTATATTCAACGTCAGAATTTTCAATTTCTTTAGCTGCCAATTTTAAATCTGCTGAAAAATCAAAAGAGAAGCTTTCATTACGACCAACCGCAAAACTAGCAAGTACCTTTGCTTCGCTGTTAGAAGCACCTTCAAATTGACCACTTAATCCAACTACAGCAGCCTGAGTGAAAAGTGATGAAAAAGTTGGATCAAAACTTGCTTGAGCCTCAGCAATTGCAGCAGTTATGCCACCTTTAACTAATGTATCTGCCTGGGTAGCAGTTAAAATGCTTGCAGCACTTTCACTATAGTTAGAAAAAGTAGCATCCCCTTCAGCGGTAACAAAATTAGGACTAGGATCGGGCTTGGGATCAGGCCTATTATTGAGATTAGTTCTACCATTGAAAGAAAGTAACTTTTGAGGTGTCAGTCTTAGACTTATTCTTGATACCATAAAAAACCTGTGTTGATTTTGTTAGTTAACAAATTGGCTCGTAAACATTCGGGGAGTAATTCTCTCCTAATTTACGAGCTGAATCTCTCGATATCCCTAATGAACTTGTCAGCTTTTATCCAGGATTTGCTTTGCTTTTAACAGCGCTTTGAAATAGCTTAGTTGACTATTCCAAGCGGAACGTGGAAGTAGTGGGATTTTCTCTAATTCTTGAGATGGTGATGGCTCAAGGTCAGTTTTTTCCTCTGAAATTGTGTTAATTTCGGAATTTTCTGCCATGATTTATTATCTCACTAAAGAGTAATAAAATTCGGGTTCTTGTTGCCAACTTTCCGACCAATGAATGCTGTCAGCAGTAAAGTGTAATCGGTCGTTTGCTGGCAATAAAGTATTTGTAGGCTCGACAATTAGCTCAAATTCGCCATTATCAAATGGCAATCCTTGCGCCTTTACTTTGGGAACTACACGCTCTCTCATACCTTGTTTGGCATGAACAAGAGCGCGATGATGACAGTAAGGATTATTACCTCTTTTATTAAAGAAAACATGGGCTGTCCAACTGCAACCCCCACGACAAAGTTCAGCATATTCGCAGGTTTTACAGAAACCCCATAGGTGTTTTGTGCCTTCAGGTGTTCCTGCTCCTAGATTGAAGCGTAGTTCTTCTGCACCTTCGATAATATCATGCAAGGTATGTTCTCGAATATTACCACCTGTATAGGCAGTAGTCGGCAGTGAGGGACAACCTTTAATCGCTCCGTCAGCTTCAATTCCCAAAGTGGAAAGTCCTGCACCGCAACCTTGCCAAAATGAGAAGTCATCCTCCTTTCCCCGTCCCCGCAACAGTCGTTCATAAGGGCCGTAGTAACCAATGTTATTTCCCGCCTGAAGTTGCACACCTTCTTGATAAGCACGACGCGCTACACGGGCAAGCATGGGGTAAATATCTAACAGTTCATGGGGTTGGAGGAGGATATCTGCGTTATCGGCTGCATTCCCCATTGGGACAGTTAGCTGAACTTGCCAAGCACGGGCACCGACATCACGAATACACTCATAGATGCACGGAAACTCTGGTGCTGACAGGCGGTTAATTTGGGTGTTGCAACCAAAATAAATACCTACTTCTCGCAGATGACTCATGGTCTTAAATGCATATTTCCAAGAGCCTTTCTTTCCCCGCAGGCGGTCATGAGTTGCTTCCAAGCCATCAATAGAAACAGAGACGGTACGAATTCCCGCTTCTTTCATTTTGTGGGCAGTTTCTAACGAAATGCCATAGCCCCCCGTAGTCATACCACATAACATTCCCGCCTCGTTGATAGCTTTGGCAATTTCCAGCCAGTCTGGACGTAGAAAAGCTTCACCTCCAATGAGAGTAACTTCTTTAATTCCAACTTCTGCCATCTGCTTGACGAGATTCAAAGCTTCTTCTGGGGAAAGTTCGTTGGCGCGCTGATGTCCTGCACGGGAACCACAGTGACTACAAGCTAGATTGCACTTTAAGGTAATTTCCCAAACTGCGTAGCTTTTGCGGTGATATGTCATAGGTTAACTCTCAATCTCAACCCTCAAAATAAACTAACGCATTCTATTTTTTCGTCGTTTTATCGGGTTATTGTACTTCTGTTGAACTAACAACTACTCCATATATCGCTTGTACAGGTGGGTCTATTGCTTGACAAGGAAGCGGCCATGGCTTTGGAAGTGGTCTAGGAATGAATTTAATTGGTTTAATTGGTGGTTTTCCAAAGTTTTCAGGAGGTGAAAGTACAACATCACGTAATTTTGGCTGAGTGATTAATGGTGGCTTAATGACTGGTGGATTGATGCTTATTGTAAGCCCGCCAAATGCTCCCACTAATTCTTCTTCACTGAGGTCATCAAACTGACCTAGTTCTTTTAATTCCAAGATTTTAATGGAGGCTGTTTCAAATTCTTCTTTAGAAAAATTATAGCCACTTTCTTCCATGACTTTTACCACTTCCTCAATCTTATCACTCATCAATTGAGTGTAAAAAGCTTCGTCTTTGACTAGTCTGATTATGAACTCTTTAACTTTCTCGAAAATTGTTAATAACATAAATTTTACCCCCTTAATTTGAAAGTTGAAGTTTAGATTGATGAAAACTGACGATCGCATCAAATAACCCGTTTAGCTTGAAACTTTTAGTGAGTCAACTTGTGTAACTTTTTGTTGCTGAGTTTGGTAAATCTCTCCTAATTTGATGTTGGCTTCCTCGTGTTGGGGATTGAACTCCAAAGCTTTTTGATAGCAAGCAATCGCTTCTTCTAGCTTTCCTTGTGCTTGCAGTACCACCCCCAAGTTATAATGGGCTTCTACCAAATCAGGCTGTATTGCGATCGCAGTTCGATAGTAAACAACAGCAGTTTGCCAATCAGCTGCTTCTTGGTGGGCAAAGCCCATCTGATAATTCAATTCTGCATAATAGGCTTGTTTCTCTGGTGAAAGCTGACCTTGAGCAAACAGCGCATTCGCTAAATTGATTTCTGCTTCTATACAGTTGGGTTGAAATTCCAGAGCTTTTTGATAAGATGCGATCGCATCCTCCCACTTATCTTGTTGTTGCAAGGTATAGCCCAAATTGTTGTATATTGTCCCTGCATCTGGTCGCAACGCAATCGCTTTTCGGTAAGCGGCTTCAGCTTCTGGTAACTGTCCTTGGCCTTGCAGCAAATTGCCTAAACTAAACCAAATTTTCACCGAGTTAGGCTGAACTTGCGAAGCTGCACTCAAATGCTTCTCGGCTTCCTGCAACTCACCTTTCTGCTGTGCCAGCATCCCTAAACCGTATAATGCTTCTGAATAGTCTGGTTGTTTTTCTATCACCTGACGATATAGCTGTTCGGCTGTATCTAGGCGATTAGCTCGATGATCTTGAAGTGCAAGTTGATAGAGTTCAGCAACTTCTTCGGCGTTAAATTGTCTTGGTTTATTAACCAGTTGCAAAATAAAATCTTCCAGCGCTCTGACTGGCTTTAAATCGCCATATAATTTATGTTTATTTTCTGCAACTTGCTGGGAAATATATTGCCGATATTGAGCATCTTTCCCTAGACGGATGGCAATTTGGACGTATTCTGATTTATTTGAAGCGATCGTCTCTTGTATACCCATCATCTGCAAAATTGCCAGAGAATGCCGCGATCGCATCAGTTCTCCTGGTAAAGTTACAACCGGAATATTATGAGCAATAGATTCGAGCGTGGAGTTACATCCAGACCAACCAATACTATCTAAGAAGACATCTGCTAAAGCTGTAGTTCCAGCAAACTTCCTGTCATGGAGGAAAGACAAAAACAAGCAGTGATTTTGATAATCTAATCCTAATGCTGCAAAAGCATGATTTAAGCGCTGGCGAAATCTTTCTGTTATTTCTTCACTTTTGCTTTTAATAAACACAAACTTAGAATTACTTAACTCTTTAGCAATAGAGGGGAAAACATCATCATGATTGGGCAAATATTTATATAACGACTGACAACACCAGAAGAAAATATCATCGTCTTTTAAACCTATATCTGATTTCTTAATTTCTTCGGGTGGAATTGCTAAAGGGATGTAATGAATAGATAGATTAGGTAATCTAACTAATTTTTCTGTATAATGTTCTTGAGCATTTTCTGGTTCCATTAAGTCACTGCTCAAGTAATAGTCAATTGTCGGGAGTCCACTAGTCTCAGGGTGTCCCCAAGATGTCATTTGAATTGGTGCTAATCTCAGACAACCCAGTTTGAGCGTCATTGGGTCCATCCCAAATTCTGGGAATATCAGAATATGTAATTTATCTTTTGTGATTACCTCACACCATTGTTCAGTTGAGCGAACACCTTGGACAAATTTATCAAAAGCCTTGGTGGCACTTATTGTTGAATAATCTGTTTTGTCTCCGGTGTAATAACCAAATAATTCAAACTCGCTTCGATCTATATTTTCTACCCAACCTTTAATCGGGATTTTCCAATTAGAATGACTAGATAAAAACCCAGAAACAATACCAATACGAACCTTTTGATTTTTATCTAAATTTGGCAGAACAAGCGGCTGGCAATCTTGGGGATACCGACTCGACATAATCTGGAAAATCATTTTCCCATAAATTTGCTGTAAATCTCGGTCATTTAAACCTTGATATGTCAAATAAAAAGGTTGAAATGCTCCCACAGCCTCAGATGCTTTGGCCCGTTCTTCCTGATTAGTTAATTCATAATATTTAGCTAAATCTTGCAAATACTGTTGATACTGATTTCGTCTGAATGCAATTTCATCAACATTAGAATAGATAACTGGTAGTTGGCTCATACAAGCACCAAATTTAGCCAGATCATAGTTTGGTGTTAATTTGACTGCTTGCTCAAATGCCTGGATTGCCGCTTCTATTTGGTTATCATCTCTCAATGCTGTTCCCAAGTTGCTATATATGTAATCAATATCAGGTCGAATTTTAATCGCTTTTTGATAGGATTCTATGGCAGCATCAAATTTATTTTGCGCCCTGAAAATATTTCCCAAGTTGTTGTAGGTGATTGCAAAATCAGGTTGAATGCTTAAAGTTTTTTCATAAGCTTCTATTGCTTCTGCAAATTTTCCTTTTTCCTGGAAAAGATACCCTAAGTTGTGATAGGCGTAATGATAGTCTGGTTTAATTTTTAGTGCTTCTTGGTAAGAATCGATGGCATCATTCAATCGCCCTTGTTTTTGGAGTACCTCTCCTAAATTAGTATGAGATGATACCAAATCTGGCTGCAATGCAATAGCTTGGCGATAATATAATTCTGCTATCTTGAAATCGCCTGCCTGTTGCCTAGCTAAAGCAAACTGCTCATTCAACTCTGCGTAGTGGATTTGTTCTTCTGGTGACAGCTTACCTTGAATGTGAAGAATATTTTTGATATTAATTTGTACTTCTATGCTATCAGGGAGAATTAAGAGTGCTTTTTCATAACAGGCGATCGCTTCTTCTAGCTTACCCTGTTGTTGCAGACTAAATCCCAAGCTGTTATGTATTGACCCTGCTTCAGGTTGTAATTGCAAGGCTGCTTGAAAAAATTGTTCTGCATTTTGATATTGTTCCCGTTGCTGCGCCAGCAGACCTAATCCATATAATGCCTCTGACTGCTGGGGATCTAAATCTATAATTTGACGATAAATCTCTTCGGCTTGGGTGAAGCGCTTGGTTTGGTGATATTGACTTGCGAGTTGGAGAGCATCAGGAATTGTGGTCACGTCGCTTTGCTCCAAATTCAAAATTAACAATCGCCATAAATAAACTCAGGAGCTTATATCCTTTTATTTATGGACTATAATCTATACAATCTTTTTTATTTAAAATGTCTTTTGTTCCAATATCTGCAAGGAACTCAAGCTTTTGAAACTTATAACTGATATCGATTGATATCATGTCTGCTTGGTTACTTCTTAAACTGAAATTAACAGAAATTTTACTCTTCTCTACCTTTGGGGGGTCTACGAGAAGCTTAAGGCTATGGTAAAATTTTGCTCTTATGACTATTAGCCCAGAGTTTTAATTCAGGGCGGGCAAACAACACAGACTGCAAGCTGGGTTGAGGATTAAATGTGGTAAGTTGTAAAATTTTATTGCAGAAACATTTTTTTAAGACCAAAAGATGTATTTTTGGTAAAAGCCGAAGGCTCAAATGAGCAAAGAGCCTTCGGCATTTATCAATATACTAAGCTTTCGAGCGTAACTCTACTTGCAGAAGTTCATACTTTTTGTAAGTAGAGTTTAATTATTACTACTTGTTACTACTTGGAAGCAGTAGAAGCATAGCTTGAGGATGTAGCAGTAGCACTGTTAGGAGTAACGGTAGCGTTAGTAAAGGTTACAGCTATGTTGTTAACGCCGCCACTTGCTGAAGCATCTGCATCTGCTTGTGCAATGCTAATGAAGGATGGTTTTTTGATTACAGGTGGCTTTTTGACAGGTGGCTTCTTAGTACCACCAATAATTTCTTCAGAGGTAATTTCCAAGTAGTTCAGATCAGAAATGATCATTTGAGTTCTCCTAAAATTTGTAACTGTTGTTGGGAATATTTGGTCTAACCAACTTGTTTCGGTTGGCTATACATCTAATATACTTTATTCTTCAAAAAAGTCAATGCTTTTTTGAAGAATTTGTGATTAAAAAAACTAATGTATTTATATTGGTAAGTCATTATATATAGTCCTATTTAAAGATAAAAAAAATGCATGGCAAATTTAAGCAGGAATTAAAATAATTACTGCCTAGCAGGAGTTATAGCGATTTAGCTTTATTGTTAAATAATGCAAATACAGCACTTTGTAGATATATTCACAAAACACTAAAAAGGAAAAACTATTAAGTTTTGAAGTAAATAAAATTTGTATCTGCAACATTTTTGAAGACTAGAGAAATCTGCCATGACTTAGGGTAGATACTTAGCGACAAAAACATTTGAAAATTATTAAATTATTTAGTCTTAGTGAATAACATATCTATTAACTCCTCTTGTGAACCGTCTGAGTCTATTTGAGTAACTATTTTCATCGTGGTGATTTGTTGCTTTAACCAATCAGAAAAGGATTCTGTAATGATTTTTTGGCGCAACTGTTCATCTAATTGGGGTTGAATTATTTCTTCCACCCAAATTAAATACACTCCCTTGGGAGTAGTTATCGGTTTGAGAGCTTCTGGTGGTGCAGCAGCAAAGACAGCGGCTGCAATTTCTGGACGAAAATCTTTGCGGTATCGGAGTCCTTTGTATCCATAAGCACGACGGGCTTCTGGTTCTGAGATATATAGACGAGCAATATCTGGAAAATTGATTTCGCCTTCTTCTAGAGCATAAAAAAGCTCTAAAGCCAAGTCTCGATCCTCGAAGACAACTTCGTAGGTAACGGCAGCGATATAATCTAGCTGATGTTCGTAAAAGTGCTTTTCCAGTTGATTGGAAAATAGATGATTCGCTAACTTCCGCGAAAGGATGTTGTTGTAGGCTAATTCTTCAAACTGATCCACAGAGAGGTGGTGTTTTTCTAGCCATGACCAGGTGTCTTTAGCTTTGACAAGCTTCTTGGCGAACCTTAAGTTATCTCCTTCTTGCTGTAGTTCTTCTGGCGTGACTGTAATTCCTGCCGCTTGCGCTGCTTCGGCAATAACACTTTGCGATGCGATCGCTTCCACAACAGCAGGTATCTGACAAGAGAGTTTAAGACTGTGAATGATATCTGAGGTAGAAATAGTCAGATTGTCGGGCATAACGCGATATCTCCAATAATTAAGGGGATTAAGCATCCCTTCTCTGCGAGACGCGAGGCGAACGGCTTACCTCGGCTTCGGTTCGTACAAATCGCTCAGGGCAGGTGGGTACGGGACATAATTATTCCTCCAATGTCCCTTGTTCTATTTCCTGATTGCAGTGCGATAGTTTTAACTACATCTCCAAACCGCCCTTTTTCAATTTCTTGAACGGATCTAGAACAAAGTCAATTACTCGCCGTTGACGAATGATGACTTCAGCATTTGCTGTCTGACCAGCACCTAATGGAATACGTTTGTTGCCATTTTGGACATACTGCTGGTCTAAGATGATTTCTAATTCATAGGTTTCGATGTTGCCTTGGGGTGTTTGGCTAACTTTCGAGTCAGGTGAGATCCAAGTAACTTTTCCTTGCACGATGCCATACTCTTGGAAGGGATAGGCATCAAACTTAACTTTTACTGGCAT
Organism: Nostoc sp. DedQUE12b; assembly: GCF_034530835.1. NCBI lineage: Bacteria > Bacillati > Cyanobacteriota > Cyanophyceae > Nostocales > Nostocaceae > Nostoc > Nostoc sp. DedQUE12b. Next base: position 54,935 of record NZ_JAVRCI010000005.1, read on the forward strand.
TCCTACCTTCAAGAAACCGCTATCCTGATTAGGCATATTCGCTCTAAGTACAAAGTCTGTTTTTGTAGGTGCAATTTGGGCAATCCTTTGACCGACTTGTACCACTGCTCCTGGTTTAGTGGTAGGTAATTCAAAAATCACCCCATTAATCGGCGATCGCACCACGCGCTGCTGAATTTGCAATCTTGTAGATACAAGCTGGCTTTTAGTCTGAGCGATTTCTGATTGCGTTGCTGTTATTTGTGCCTGTATGTCTTTTAGCTGCTCCTGATTTTTCATTACAGCTAGTTGTCCGGCTTGCGTGGCACTTTTATAACTACTTTGTTCTTCTTGCAATCGGAGTTTTGCTTGTTTAATATCAGACTCTAACGTTTTGATAGTTACTTGATAATTATTTAGCTCTTGGGCTAAACGCAATTCGGCTTGTTTAATATCTGATAGAGACTTTTTATAAAGTCTTTTGCTTTCTTGCTCTTGTTTTTTGATTTCATCAAATTGGGTCGCAGCAACTACCTTATCGTCAACGAGTTTGCTAAAGCGTTCAACTTGCTTAGAATCTATGCTCAAACGGCCTTCAGCCGATTCTTTATCGTCGCGACTGGTAGCAATTTGCTCCTCTGCTTGTTTAACTAATGATTGTTTTTCTAATTTTTGCAGGTTATAGCTACTCAGTTTGGCATCCAGGTCTTGCTGCACCTGGTTAACTTGAGCCATTTTTTCTAATTCTTGGGATTTATTTTGTTGTTCTAAAAGACTCGTTGACATTAAAAGTTGATTTTTCAGCAGTTCCAGTTGGGATTGCCGATTTTGTAGCCCTTGCAATTTGCTCTGGACTTGTTGCAGTTCCGTTTGTAGCAACTCAGAATCCAGTTCCAGTAAAACCTGTCCGGCTCTAACTGTATCTCCTTCTTTGACTGTAACTGTTTTGACACTCCCAGCAGCTTGAGCGTCTAATTTTTGAGTTGCGCCTTTAGGTTCCATACGCCCTCTGGCGCTACCAGTTTCATCTACTTTCGAGAGAGTTGCCCAAGGCAAGAATAGACCAGCAAAGCCGATGAGCGCATACAACAAACCACGAGTCCAAATTCGAGGTAAGGCATCGAGTAGTTTTTCTGTACCGTAGTACAAATCTTGACTTTCATTTTCTGCCTCTGTCTGCTCGTCAAACTCTACCGATTCCTCTTGCTGTTTGTAACCTTGATATTCATCTTGCTTATCTTGGGGAAATGGGGACGATCTATTGGGATGTGGCATGGTTTTATTTCCGATAACAGTAGATGGGGTGTGGGGGAGAAATCAATTCAAAATTCAAAATTCAAAATTGTTTGTGTAGAGTCTTGTAAAGAAGAAAAAGACTGCCCAATGCCCCATCAACTAACTTGAGACATCTGTTGTTGATTCAGGTAGTAATAATGACCTTTTTTAGCGATTAATTCGTCGTGGGTACCGCTTTCTACCAAAATACCTTGATCTAAAACCAGGATTAAGTCCGCGTTGCGGACTGTAGAGAGGCGATGGGCAATAATTACACTTGTACGTCCTTTAAGAATTGTTTTGAGGTTGTTTTGAATAATCCGTTCTGATTCTGAATCTAGGTGACTAGTGGCTTCATCAAACAGTAATAACCGAGGATTTCCGAGCAAAGCACGAGCAATTGCTAGGCGTTGGCGCTGTCCACCAGACAGCATTCCGCCGCTTTCACCAATTTCTGATTCGTAACCCAGCGGTAATTTTTGAATAAATTCATCGGCTCCAGCATATTTTGCTGCTTGGATAATTTCTTCTGAAGAAGCATTTGGATTAGCGATCGCAATGTTTTCGCGAACAGTTCCACCAAACAGAAAAGTATCTTGGTCTACAACGCCGACTTGGGAACGGAGCGATCGCATAGATACGCTGGTGATATCGTTACCATCAATGAGGATTTTGCCATCTGTCGGTGGGTATAAACCCAAAATTAATTTACTGAGAGTTGTTTTTCCAGAACCGCTGCGCCCTACGACTGCAACCATCTGTTCTGGCTTAATTTCAAAGTTGACATTTTCTAATACGTTAGTGTCGCTTTCTGAGTGATAACGAAAGGTAACATTTTGAAAACAAATGTTACCGCGGAGTTTACCCAACGACTTGCGGGGTTTATTTGCTAAGTCTTCTTCTGGTTCTGCCTCCAACACATCATTAATGCGTTCAGTGGAAATCACGATTTCCTGTAATTCATTCCACAGCAAAGCCAGTCGCTGGAAAGGACTCAAAACGTTACCCACCAACATATTGAAAGCAACTAATTGTCCAATAGTTAGTTCGTTATTAATTACCTGGGTTGCTCCATACCACAGCAATGAAGTATTGACAAAGGTGTGAATGACGCCACTGATAATTTGCAAGCGATTGTCAATTATTTGAGCATGAAAATCTTTTTTGATTAAATCATTTAGCAGTTCCTCCCAACGCCAACGCACTGTCTGTTCAATTGCTAATGAGCGGACGGTACGAATTCCGCTTAGGGATTCTATGAGATAGCTTTGTTCTTTGGTAGCTGCATTAAAAATATCTCTGGAGATGCGGCGTAAAATACTTGTGCTGGCCAGTGCCAAGATAAAAAATGGCGGTACAGTACACAGCACGAATAATGCCATCCGCCAGCTATAGGAAAACATCAAAGCCAGATAAACCACTAATGTCAGCATATCCAACACAATGGAGAGTGTCTGACCAGTCAGGAAGTTCTGAATTTTCTGGTTTTCTTGGATGCGCGAAATTATATCCCCAACGAAACGCGACTCAAAATAAGCAAGGGGTAAACGGAAGGTATGTTTGATGAAGCCTACGAGTAAGGCAATACTAATGCGGTTAGCAGTGTGAAATAAGAGATATTGCCGTACACCGTTGACAGCAACACCAAACAACCCAAAAACAATCATTCCCAAACCAATGGCGTTTAAGGTTGGAACACTGCGTTGCACAAGTACTCTATCGAGCAACAACTGAGTAAATACTGGCGTTACTAACCCAAATAATTGAATGACTATCGAAGCTATGAAAATTTCTAGCAGTGTTCGATAGTGAGGTTTGACTAATTCAAAAAATTTCCAGAAGCTTCTACTTTCGTCCTTAGCACTTTTTAGTAGAGCTGTCGGTTGCAGTAACAATGCATAACCAGTCCAACCCTCTTGAAATTCAGCTTTTGTCAGACTCCGTTGACCAAGAGCCGGATCACATACAATCACCCGCTTTTTGGTGATTTCATAGACGACAATAAAGTGTTTGCCTTCCCAGTGAGCAATTGCAGGTAAAGGTTGTTCTGCTAATTTATCAAGGGTAGCTTTCACTGGACGGGTGGCAAAACCCAGGTATTCTGCTGTTGCTGCCATAGCCTTTAGGGATGCACCGTTGCGAGTGACATTGGTCATATCCCGTAGGCGATTGATACTAAAATGTTTGCCCCAATAGTTACCAATCATCACCAAGCAAGCAGAGCCACAATCAGCTGCACTTTGTTGGGCATAGAAGGGATAGCTTTTGGTAATCCGCTTCCACCAATGCCCCATTTGTACTTTCGGACTGGGAAAGTAAAAACGTGATTTTTTTGTTGGCTGTTGTTCTGACTGCTTCTCTTTTTGAGGAAAAGGAATAATTTTAGATTTTGGAGATTGGGAAGTTTTTTCTCTAGTACCCAGTCCCCTGCGATGCACTGAGCCTGTCCTTGTGTCCTCAGTCTCCGATTCCGTTTCGCTGACGCTCATGGCAAAAGCCCACTCCCCCAACTCCGGGAAGTATTCTAGTGCTGTTTGCATCTGGTCGTTTTTCAGAATGTAAGCAATCGTTGGTTGCGTTGTTTCCCAATCTCCTTGTTTTGGTTGAGCAAAGATTGTACCTGGTGCCAAAGAATCGCCTTCTGAATGCCGCAATTGACCTTTGTATAATAGCCACAACTGTGAATCTTGAGATATTTCTGGACTTACAGAGCCAGTGTCTAACTGGTGTCGCTCAAACAAAGATAAGGCTTTGAGCATTCCTGAAACTTGTGAAGTATGGCGTGGGAACTGTGATACTTGGCGACATAACAACAACAAATCCCAAAGTTCTGCACGGGCAAATAGGCGATCGCGAATGTTAGGATACTTGTCTATCAACCTTTGCAATGCTTCTTGCCTAAAATAGCCAAGTTTTAAGCTTGTCGAAGCTCTAACTACATAAGGACTAAAGTTAGCTTCGGGAAATAAACTCAATTCACCAAAAACAGACCATGCACCAAAGGTAGTAATTAAATTCTCAGAGCTATCTAATAGTCGGACTTTACCTGTAAGAATAATGTATATACCAGGATTTGTCTGTGCAGATTGCCAGAATTGCTTTGCTGATGGTGGCTCCACAATCTCCATTTCTGCCAAGAAATTCTCTAATTCTTTTTCTGAAAGTTTTGTACCCAAGGTATACAAAAGTCTTTCACCCACATGTTGCTCAGAAAGCACTGGTGGCATTTTCTAATCTCCACAAAAAAATTTAGTTATCAGTCAGAATCCAATTCAAAACTTCATTAAAAATATTATTTAATCCAGTATTTTCACTGAGGAGACTCTAAGCTTTATTAGAGTAAAATTAGAGACAAATAGCATGGTACCAAAGCATCTATATTTTACATACAAGGTATCTTTACTATGTGGAAAACCCACTTGTTGCAGCCAGTTATTGATGTAGCAATAACTAGTGGAAATGCCAAAATATCGAGCTATAGCTTTGTTTACTTACATTTAGCTTCAAGAGCAACTAACTGCATTCAGATACTCCACACAAATATGGATAGCTCATTTTGGCAATCAGCGGCAGTTGTAAGAGGAATTATTTTTGGAGCATCATTTGCTATATGCTGCAATAGCTACGCAAAGTATTTCATTTCTCAGTCACAAACTCTCGAACTTTTTTCTATTTAGGGGCAATGTTCTAGTTGAAAGTTAGCTTTCATACTTTTGAACAACACCTGACTTGGAATAATTCTTAAAAGAATGTTTTCAGACATTCCTAACTTATTAACAGCCTTGTCTTGACTTAAATGGTGTGACATAATTGTATTTAGAAATTGCATTGAGTCGTAAATTATGTGAAAACGTAATTCATTGCAGTTGTGTGATAAAAGCCTGACAGCAAAAAAACCACAACTACAAATCTGACTAACCTTGTAGTGTTAATCAGAAATTTACACAATGTGCAATTAGCGCCCGGCATATTCCCTAGTGCTTTGGCGAGTCTAGGGGATAGTCTCCGGGATAGCTTCATCGTTATCATGCAACTGCAACAAAAGAAAATTTTGAGTTGGCTACAGGAAACAGAATACGAGAAAAACTATAAAAGCACATCGTAATTTTTGTTCAAGTAGTATTTTACCAATTAAGCAAAACTACACTTAAACAAATGTTGCTTGAGTTTGCTTGGAGATTCCAGAATGGATCTTTTTCCAGCACTGCTTAGTATTTTGAAGGTAGCATCTAGCAAGTTATTTAACGTTTGTATTATACCTCCTCTAGTGTAACAAATGCAAGTGACCAAAACAGACTTGCGAACATCATCATATTTACATATAAACATGATATTTACATAATTAGCTTACACTCCTTAGCTCTTAAATTTAGATATTTTACTAGTTTCTTAATGTAAATTTTCTCACAAGTCACCTAATAGATGATTTTTAACAAAAAAAATATATTTTACAACCATTTATACATTAAATCTTTAAATAGCTAGGTGGCATAACATGATGGTAGTCATAACGGCGACTATTGTTTGCTTAAAGGTGATATTTAAGTTGTTTGAATTAGCTGTGAGGTAAAACACATTAATATTGTGATCCGGCACACACACTAGTTAACTACCTTAATCTTAGCATTTTTCTCATCAAGGATGTAGCAGCAATACATATTACAGCTTGATAGAAGTTGAGAAATAACCATCATGTTTAAATGAGCTTATAGTTCAAAAAATGACAATAAGCCGCAAATTCTTCTTTTAAAACCTAAGATTGCGATCCGATCCAGTTAAGTAATAAATGGATAAATTTAATGGTGGTTATAGAGCCAGTGCCCTGACGAAAGTGTGACACCATAGATTTGGTTAAATATCGGAAATCACCCATAGCAGTTCTCAATCAAATAAGGTACATCTTCAAAGTTGAAAAAATTTATATACGAAGTCCAGTTATACCTCATTAGCAGAGGAACCGCTATAAAAGCAACCAATATCAGCTTGGTTGCCCTCGCCAATGCTGTTGCTGTATATTTATCCATCGGAAAATCTACTTGATGAGAAAATGATCCCTCTGTTATATAGGGATCTTTATATTACTCTCAACAGAGAATATTTAAACGCTTGCTTCTCCGTGCTTGGTTACAAATGCGGAGATTTAATTCTAATGATGATTAGCTTAAAAGACCAGTAGAGAATTCAGTTCTTAAGTTGTAGAGCGATCGCTGAATTCTCTGGTTAGCTTGCTCTATGAAAGGAGTTTGTGTCATACTTAGAGAAATAATTAATTACTAAATCTCAATCGATTTTAAGTAGTATTTTTAGGAGCTTAGAAGTAAGACAGTTAGGGCAATGAGGATTGGGGATTGAGGGGAGACTGGCATCGTGCGAAAAATTGATGTTCCTGCAAACTTGAGATGCTTCCATATTGAAAAACATCTCTGATTTAGTATTACAGTGAATTACGAAGGAGTACTTATGTCACAGTTGGAGCAAGCAGTGCCAGACACCTTTGTAGCCCAAGGCTTAGAAACTCTCCCCAATCTTTTCGACCGAGTTGAGGCTCTGGCCAAAGATTTTGCCACCCGCGCAGGGGCACACGATAGAGATGCTTCCTTTCCTTTCGAGAATTTTACAGCTTTGCATGAGACAGGATTACTCAACCTCACCATTCCGGCTGAATTCGGTGGCCAGGATTTGGGGTTGAGAACTATCTGCCGGGTGATTGAAGGGATAGCACATGGCGATGCTTCGACCGCATTAGTACTGACAATGCACTATCTTCAACATGCTCATGCAGCGCGTAGCCGTCGCTGGCATCCAGAAGTATATAAGCAGCTGTGTCGTGAATCAACTGAAGGCATTGCCCTACTGAATGCTGCCCGTGTTGAACCAGAGTTAGGAACGCCAGCGAGAGGCGGATTGCCAGCGACAATTGCCGAACGAACAGCAGAGGGCTGGCGTTTAACAGGGCATAAGCAATACACCACGGGCAGTCCTATCCTCAGCTATTTTGTTGTTTGGGCACGGACAACTGAAGATGAACCACAAGTTGGGAATTTTCTAGTTCCACGCGATCTGCCTGGTTTGCGAATTGTCGAAACCTGGGATCACTTGGGGATGAGAGCTACGGGCAGCCATGACCTCATTTTAGAGAATGTATTAATTCCTTCAAAGTATGCTCTAGATATCAACCCCGTATCTGCTTTGCCATTTTTTGATCCACTGATTTCCACTTGGGGCAGTTTGACAGTGAGTGCTTTATATCTCGGTGTTGCTAGTAGTGCGCGAGACTGGCTTGTTAAATATCTTTGGGAGCGATCACCTTCTAATCTCAAAGAGCCACTGGCAACTTTGCCACGCTTCCAAACTGCTGTAGGTGAGATAGAAGCACTGCTGTTTGCTAATAATAGATTAATTTATAGTTTGGCTCAAGATATTGACAAGGGCGAATATGAGCCTAGCGTAGGATTACAGGCACAGGCTGTGAAATACCTTACTACAACCAACTCAATTCGTGCTGTGGAGATTGCCTTAGAACTAACTGGTAATCCTGGTCTATTAAAAAGAAATCCTTTAGAGCGACACTACCGTGATGTTCTGTGCAGCCGTATCCATACACCACAGAATGATGTTATTTGCCAGTCACTGGGTAAGTCGGTGCTGAAAGTCAAGTGATTGGGGACGGCAGGGGGAGCAGGGGAGCAGGGGAGGAGCGATGCCTACGGCGGTAAACTACGCCACTCATCAGCACCTACAACTTGGTCAAAATTCGCTAGGGGTTCGGGATGGCGGCGACTACCCCAAACTGTGACTCCAAAGGCTTTGGCACGAGATGCGTTGGCGTAGCCCGCCGAAGGCATCGCTTGACCGATATTTCCTGTGCCGAGAATTAATAAAGTCGCGTCTGCCAACTCTTCGAGAACACTCCTCTTACCCAAGTCTGTTCATTCTGCAAAGTTTGCAATTTCCGTAGATTCTTGGCGTGATAGAGCATAAATGCCAGTACAAATTCCGAAATTGGAATTGCATGAACCCCTGTACCATTCGTGAGGATAATATCCTTTTGCAAAAAAGTTGGCGTGAGGATGTGATTCACACCAGCACTCGGTGACTGTTGCCAACGCAGCACGGGTGCTGCTGTCAGTACTTTAGACTTCTGGGCATTTGTCGGGAAAAGGGTAAGGGGGAAAGGTTCTGTATTGTCCCCTTCCCCTTTAACCTTTACCCTTTTTCCCCCTCTTGCAAAAAGCACTTTTGCAAGAGGCCTTTTGTCAAGGGTAGAGGTTCTCAGGTAAAATCCATTGATATAAATCTCTGCATCACTAGCATCACCATCGAGATTACCTTCACTATCCACCTCTACTACATCTATGATGGTAGGTGTGGCTCTATATCTGCAATGAGATGATCGGGTAAAATTAATTTCACAATTTGCTACTCCCTAATTCCATTTTGGATTTGGATTTTAGATTGTGCAACCCAATCGGCAGCACCTCTTCATTTTTAGTTTTTAATTTTTGATTGTTTAGTATCCTGCTTTTTTATCTACTACATTTCGTAACGGCTGACCAGCTTGGTAACGCTTTAGATTGTCGATAAATAAAGCTATTGAACGCTGTTTACTCTTGGGTGAATGACCGGAAGTATGAGGGGTGATAAAAATATTAGGAAGTGACCACAAAGGACTTTCTGGTGCTAACGGTTCTGAGTTAACTGTGTCTAATGCTGCACCTGCAATCCAACCTTCTGTGAGCGCTTTTATTAATGCTGATTCATCGATTACGCCACCGCGAGCAATATTAATTAGGTAGGCATGATTTGGGAGCGAACGCAATACAGATTCATCAATAAATTCTTTGGTTTCGGGAGTTAGGGGTGTTGCAATAACTACATAATCTACCTCTGGCAGGAGTGATCGCCATTCATCAGCACCCACTACTTTATCAAAATTTAGTAGCTCTTGGGGATGACGGCGACTGCCAATAATTCTTAAGCCGAAGGGTTTAGCACGGGCGGCAATTTCTTGACCAATACCACCAGCGCCAATAATTAGCAAGGTTGCATCTGTCAACTCTTGGATGGCAAACCCTCTTTTCCAGTGACGTTCAGCCTGTAAAGCATATAATTCTGGCAGGTGTTTGGCATGAGCCAGTATGTAAGTAATTACAAATTCTGCGATCGGAATTCCATGCACTCCCGCCCCATTAGTGAGAATAATATCTCTTTGCAAATAAGTTGGTGTCAGGATGTGATTCACCCCTGCATTAGGTGCATGATGCCAACGTAGTGCAGGTGCTGCTTCTAATATTTTATGCAGTATAGGACTTCTCGATAAAAACCAACTGAAATAAACTTCAGCATCACTGGTATCCCCATCTAAATTTCCTTCAACATCTACTCTTACAATCTCTGTATTGGGTGGTAGATGTGGTTCAATGTCAGCAACCAGATCGAGGGGCAAAATGAGCTTCATTGTAGATTATCTCTTCTTTATTTACAAGGCTATCTCTGAAAATTATCTATATGTGACAAAAAAATGAGTGCCATTTTTCTTGGCACAAATTATGATGATATTTACCAATATTTCAGGGATGATTATTTAATCTGTAAATACATCAACTCTAGATCAAAATATTTGTTATTATCTTTATACGCCATTTTCTCTGTTGCATATATTTGAAAGCCCAATGATAAATAAAGTGGTTTTGCTAAAAAGTTACTTTTAACAATATCAAGTAATAATATTTCTACATTGTTAATAGCTTTTGCCCTTTCAATTAATTCATTTAGTAATAATTTACCTATGCCTTCTCTCCTATACTCTTGTTGAACATACATGCCACTGATATATGCTTTATGTCGGAGTTTTATTCTTAATTCTTGGTGAAATGCAACTATTGCAATTAAATGTTTATCCTCAAAACATCCCAAAATAAAGTTATTATTATCTATTGGAATTCTAGCCCGAAATTCTTCTATCGTCTTAATTACTTCTTCTTGATATGTTGTGCCAAATGAATCTGGATTTTTATCTAAAGCTTCTAATCTGATCCGTCTATAATCTTCTGCATCATACTTGGTTAATTTTTTGACAATCATTAAGATATTTTTTATTTGTTTCAATCAAGCAATCTAGATTATTATATTTTAGTTTATCTAGATTGTGAATATAGAAAAAATCACCTAGAATAGCAAAGAGGAGATTTAAGAGGTATTTTGATTGTTCATCAATAATTTTTTATTGCTATAAATATCTACTTTTAAAGAGCAAGTTTGAATCTCGAAGTAGCCTATTTACCGCAGCTACCTCAAGTTTAGCATTGATTGACTACAAAAAGCTTAATTTCAACTACTCAGCTGTAATAATTGGTTGTTTACCTGAGTACTTTCATTGCTCATTACTCGCTCTAAAACTGCTTCTCTGATATTGATAAATACTTCGCTACTTCTATCCCGTGGGCGTGAAAGTCTCACAGGTAAATCCATAGAAATCTTTCCTTGATCAATCACGATCACTCGGTCTGCCAACGCCACAGCTTCTTCCACATCGTGAGTAACCAAAAACGCAGTAAATCTTCGCTCTTGCCACAAGTTTTCAATTAAATGCTGCATTTCTTGACGAGTTAGAGCATCCAATGCTCCCAAAGGTTCATCTAGCAACAACAAACGGGGCTGACTGGCTAACGCTCTGGCTAATGATACCCGTTGTCGTTGTCCTCCAGACAAAACATAAGGCCACTCATCAGCTCTATCTTTGAGTCCGACTTTATTGAGTACCCATAAAGCTTTTTCACGCCAATTACCTTCTAAGCCCAACCCCACGTTCTGAATAACGCGCTTCCACGGCAGCAAGCGGGGATCTTGAAACATCACTGTTACAGAGCGGCTGAGTCTATGTAATGGTTCTCCATCCAGTAGTATTCCACCTGAAGTTGCTCTATCTAATCCTGACACCAGACGCAATAAAGTACTCTTACCACAACCACTTCGTCCAACAATGGCGACAAATTCACCTGCTTCAACTTCTAAATTCAGCGAGTTTAAAACAGTTTTCTTGTCAAAAGATTTCGTCAAATCCAAAATACTTAGTTGTGTACCCTGTACATTTGAACTCACTTGCAAAACCCCCTTTTGAGAACAATTGGAATGTAATTATTTGATGAAACCTTGAAGAACGCAAACCACACTCAAAATTAATAGAAGTCACCGATTTTAGATTTTGAACCTTGGATTTCTTTCACCCATAAAGGTCAGCCACTTAGGTAGATGGGTTCCTCAGCATAAAGCAAGTGGTATTTATGTGTGAAGCAAAAAAAGATAAAATCGGCAATCTAAAATTGTTAGGCAAAAGTTAAAATCAAGATTTTTCAACCTTTGATTATGGCGAGTTTAGTATTTATGACTTTTGATAATTGGGGTTCCAAGCCAAGAATTTTGTTTCTAATCCTCTGGCGACAGCATCTGCTAATTTACCCAGCAGTGCATAGATTACAATACTCAAAACCACAACATCGGTTTGCATAAACTCACGGGCATTCATTGCCATATAACCAAGACCAGAATCTGCTGCGATCGTTTCTGCGACAATTAGTGTCAACCACATAATCCCCAGGGAAAAGCGGACACCAACGAGAATCGAAGACAAAGCTCCTGGGAAAATTATTTGCCACAGAAGTTGTGGTGTTTTTAATCCGTAGACTTTTCCCATTTCAATCAGTCCAGGGTCAACGCTGCGGATGCCATGAAATGTATTGAGATATAACGGGAAAAATACCCCCATAGACACTAGAAATAATCTAGCTTGATCGCCAATACCAAACCAGAGAATCACTAGCGGAATTAATGCCAAATTAGGGATAGTACGGAGCATTTGCAAGGAACTATCCAATAACTTTTCTGCTACACGGGAAAAGCCATTGAGCAATCCCAAACTGAAGCCAATACTGCCACCAACGATAAAACCAGATATCGCCCGCCCAGCACTAATTCCTATATGTTGGAACAATTCTCCAGTTGATCCTAGTTTAATCGCTGTAGTGATTACACCACTTGGTGCTGGCAAAATCCTGCTGGAAAGTAGACCAGTTCTGGAAGCAAATTCCCAAAGAACTAATACGGTAACAGGGACAATCCAAGGAACTAATTTCTGGAATTGTTGGTTTTCCCACAATCCGTTCAGAAATATTGTATTGTTTTTGCTTTTAGTCTGTTTAAGAGAAATAGTCATGGGATTTGAGATTTTAGATTGTCCACAAGGATAAATCTAGAAGCATCGGTCGCATAATTCGTAATTAAATAGCAAATTACGAATTATTAAGTCATGAAGCACTTGTTAATTGTTTCGCAAATTTTTCATTGGCGAAATTGCCGCCAATGGGGCTCAAAACTGCTGGCGTTAATGGTGCAGGTTCATTCTGCAAAGGTAAACGTGGAAATAATAATTCAGCGGTGCGATACGCTTCTTCTAAATGGGGATATCCAGAGAAAACGAATGTTTCTATCCCCAAATTGCGATATTCCAGCATCCTAGCGGCAACGGTGTCAGGATCTCCAACTAAGGCCGTACCTGCACCACCCCGCACCAATCCAATCCCTGTCCACAGGTTGGGGCTAATCTCTAAGACTTCTCGACTACCACTATGTAGTTGACTCATACGCCGCTGTCCTTCAGAATCAGAATGAGCTAAGTCTTTCTGAGCTTTAGCGATCGCATCGTCATCGACATACTTAATTAGCTCATTGGCTGCATCCCAAGCAGCTGACTCGGTTTCTCGCACAATTACATGCAAGCGAATCCCAAAACGGACTGTTCTACCTTGTTCAGCCGCCAATTTCCTAACTTCGGCAATCTTTTGGGCCACTTGTTGTGGAGGTTCGCCCCAAGTCAGGTAAACATCTATATGTTTAGCAGCAACCCGCTTGGCAGCAGCAGATGAACCACCAAACCACAAAGGTGGATAGGGTTTTTGAACTGGTGGAAATAAGAGTTTACCACCTTTAATATCCAGGTAATTTCCTTTAAAATCGACTGTTTCCCCACTAACGATACCCCGCCAAACTCTGAGAAATTCATCGGTTAAATCATAGCGATCGTCATGACTAAGATGCAAGCCATCCCCAGCCAGCTGCACCGGATCTCCACCTGTCACTACATTAATTAACAATCTTCCTTTAGAAATTCGGTCAAATGTTGCTGCCATCCGTGCAGCAACACTTGGGGAAGTAATTCCTGGACGAATTGCCACCAGAAATTTCATCTGCTTGGTGACAGAGATGAAAGCGGCGGCGGTTATCCAAGCATCTTCACAAGAACTCCCTGTGGGTAACAATGCGCCCGTGTAGCCTAAACTATCTACAGCTTGGGCAATTTGTTGCAAATAATCAGGTGTGACAACACGAGAGCCAATATCTGTGCCTAAATAGCGTCCGTCATGAGAGCCAGTAGGAATAAACCAAAGAATTTGCATTTGTGTCAGGCAGGGTACAAGTAGATTTCCTACGGTAGACCGATCGAATTGCCGTAGTTTATAGTCAGCATTTTACAGGAAATTATTTAAAACGCCAGTGATAGATTAACGATTCATAAAGAAAATTGCCTACAAAATTGACGTTTTCACGCACAATCCCGATAATCATGACACTTTTTTTGCAACAATGGCTGTCGTGACGAATACAAGTTTTATGTCAATTACCCACATTTTTGCGAATTTGAAGTGTTCACTTCTGGTTTCGTGGCTTTATTAAGGGTAAGAACTTCAAACCCTCTCCCCCTGCTTTGAATGGCACGCTTGTTAAGCGTAAATCCCTGGTATTCCTGGATGAAAGGGTGTGGGGTGTAGGGTTGCAGGTTCGGGTGTGGGGAATTAAGAAGATGTTGAACTCCTTGACGCACTCGCATTCAATTGTCTGGAACACCCTACCTCCAACACCCTGCCCTCATGAGGTTTTACATGAATCTTAGTGCCATTCCCGCCTGCTTTCCTGCTCCCCTGCGATCTCAACGTGTAAATTAAGTACTTAACAGCTTAGTCTTGATCGGCATCTTTTTGCCTCCCATTCGCCTTTAACCGGGTTGACGATTATTGTGATGGCAATTTTCTGCTTCCGATTTGTGCAATTAGTCAGTATTGGCATCTTAGACGAATATATAGGGCGCATCTACAAAGAAAAAGTACTAGGTCTTGCATTGTAACAAGCTCTATGCAAAGATAATTTTACTAAAGTACGGTAAGTCGATAGAATTATCGTGTTTAGATGGTGATTAATGCTGTCAAAATATAGCTGATTAGAAAATAGTGTTTTCAATTAATGTTAATTGATAAATAATCAGTTGAATCTAAATCAAGCTTGAGTCGATGTCAGTAGCCATTGATGAACTTTGTACAGCATAACCCAAAAAACGTATTTTAGGATGTCTCGGAAGTGTTAGTTCATATAGTGTGTGGTTGAGTTTCCCTTGTTGAAAATAGAGAAATCTTTGCTAAAGCAGTTATTGTCTGAATTTAGACGTTTTTAGGATTATTTATAACGTCAAAGTTCTTTATTAATTGCGAATTTTGGATTGAAAATTCCAATATTAGTATCGATTTCAATCCCGATCATACTTTTGTGATTTTTTCAGCGGCTAAAGGTTTGCTAAATCTATGTTCTAACTGTTTGCTAGAAATATTAGAGCAATGATTGATCTTGTCTTTTATACCAAATCAAGGGCTAATTTATTCATCTTTAAGGTTGAGGAGTTAAGGAGTAATGTCGAAATTGGGCTGGAATTATAGATCCATAGCGTTGGTACTTTTAGTGCTAGATATTCTAGCTATCCTGGTTTTTCATCCAGCCAAAAGTCAGGCTGAATTACCTAAATCTGATGTATCTACTATTGAAATAGAAAAGAACAAAGAACCAGAAGTAGTTGTCAATCAAACAGTAGACACTTCAATTGCACCAGTCACTGTTAAAAAAGCTCCAAACGAGATCCAAGATCGAGTGATACCTGTATCACAATTGTTGCAAGTTGCACCGCCAACTAAGCAAAAGGCTCCAAATAATGCAGCAGGGCAAGTGACATCCGTCTCGCAACTATCAGATATTAAGCCGACAGATTGGGCATTTCAAGCATTACAGTCTCTAGTTGAGCGCTACGGTGTAATTGCCGGATATACAGATGGTACATTTAAAGGCGATCGCTCCCTAACGCGCTATGAATTTGCAGCTGGGTTAAATGCAGCCTTAGATCGCCTCAATGAACTAATAGCGACTTCGACAACAGATTTAGTCAAACGCGAAGACTTGGATACCATCAAAAAATTACAAGAACAATTTTCTCCAGAACTCGCCCAACTTCGGGGACGCGTAGATACCCTAGAAGCACGAAATGCGCAGTTAGAAGCAACTCAATTTTCCACCACAACCAAACTTATAGGTCGTGCCCAGATTGTTCTTGGTTCACTTCTGGCTGGCAATAACGTCTTTACCAAGAGACAAGCACCTCGCAATCCCACACTTCAAGGCTCAACTTCTTTACGACTAAACACCAGTTTTAACGGTAAAGATTCACTAAGCTTGTCACTATCAGGTGGAAATATTGAGTCGTTGGGACAAACAAGAGCTGAATCCACATTATTAGGAACTTATGAGGGGAGGACTGCTGATAACTCCAGTATTACTTTTGCACGTAACACTATTACCCTCGGTGGTGTTCGCTATCGGTTTCTACCTAATCCAGATACCCAAGTCAACATTTATGCCCTGTCTGATGGAGCTAGTGAGATAGGTCTTTCTGGCCCCGTTAACCCATATTTTGAATCCTCTTCTGCAACTGGTGCTAATGGGATTTCACGATTTTCACGGCGGTCTTTGGTCTATAACTATGGAGATAGCGGCCCTGGAATTGCCATACTCCAGCGATTAGGCAAACAGGTTCAATTCGGGATAGCGTACAGCGCACCAAACGGCGGTAATCCCACACCCAATAATGGCTTTTTTTCAGGCAGGTATTTAGCTCTAGCACAGTTAATTTACTACTCCTCTAATCGAAATTTTCGGGTGGCTGCAACTTATGTCAATACTTATAGCCCAGCGAATACCCGAGGACTAAGTGGAACAAACTTCGGCCCAGCAGTCGGGAGTAACCTGGTAAATAGCACCGTAGCTGGAACAGGAACTGTGGGTAATCTTTATGGTCTACAGGCGTTTTATCAAGTTAGTCCCAAGTTCGCAATTAATGGGTGGATAAGTTATGCATCACACCGCTATTTGGGACGCGGAGATGGTAATGCTATGGATTGGGCAGTAGGGCTAGCATTCCCGGATCTTTTTAGTGAAGGTGCTCTAGGTGGGGTTTTAGTTGGTATGGAGCCGAAACTCACCAGGCTTAGTCAAAATGTAGATTTGGGAGCAGGTGCAGGACAGGCAGACAAAGATACTTCCCTGCACGTTGAGGCATTTTACCAATATAAAATCGGAGATAATATTGAGGTGACGCCAGGTTTGATCTGGATTACTGCACCAGACTCTGATTCCAACAATCCGGATAGTATATATGCTTGGGTTCGTACTGTCTTTAGGTTTTAACCAAGCCCCGTTGGAGCGGGGTGTGGGGTGTAGGCTGCATAGACAGCCCCAACAACCTTCTTCATTCAAGCCCCGTTTTTCACTCTAGTTTGCATTGCTGGGGTTACAAGCCCCTACCAATGCCGTCTTCCCTACACCCTACCCCCTACACCCTGTTTTTAACCTTTGGCACTCCCCGGACTGAATAAAAATTTGCTGACGTTTACAGCAGTTTTCATGTATTTGAACCACACCTGTCGTAGGGGCGCAAGGCCTTGCACCCCTGCTGCGTGGTCTATTTACCTGAAAATAGCTGTAATCAAAAGTCTGGGGATTCTTGAGTCTTAAGGGAGGCAATGTTAGCGCCACAAGACAAAGCCCAATCCAATTTCGCGTCTTTACTATCTAGACAAAACTGTTTAGAAAAATTTATTAAACTACGGCAAATTTATCGAATTTAAGTATTTTCTGAGAAGAAGTTGCACAAAAGACGGTACAAAGCAAGTTATTGAGAAAGATAACTCAGTTGATTTTACATAAATTTACGTTTGAAGTTGTTTGGTCAAATACTTGCTTTTTGTCGAAAACTGTGAAAAACTTTATTATGTTAAAAACTACGGTTTATCGATCAAGTTAATGTATTTAGACGATATCAAGTTAGTGAGAACCTGTATTAAGGAATTACAATTTCTAGATTTTTAAATATTTATTTTGCAGCATGGATGGGGTAAAGACTTAATGCTTAAGACTTTATAGATGGGGGGAAATGGTAGATGCTGAAGACGTTAACAACCGATTTTGAACTCGCTCTCCAAGCAGATGTGCTTGTGATCGGAGGTGGTCCGGCTGGAACTTGGGCGGCATGGAGTGCTGCATCAAGTGGAGCTAAAGTTGTCCTCGTGGATAAAGGATATTGCGGCACAACTGGATGCGCTGCTGCATCTGGGAATGGTGTGTGGTATGTGCCACCAGATCCAGAAGCACGGGAAACAGCAAAGGCGAGCCGAGAATCGTTGGGTGGGTTTTTAGCCGATCGCAATTGGATGGATCGAGTACTGAATCAGACTTATGAAAACGTCAATCAGTTAGCAGAGTGGGGTTATCCCTTCCCTACCGATGATGAAGGTAAACCCTACCGGCGATCGCTGCAAGGGCCGGAGTATATGCGGCTGATGCGGCGGCAAATTCAACGCGCTGGAGTCAAGATTTTAGACAACAGCCCCGCCTTAGAATTACTGGTTGATAACGATGGTGCTGTTGCTGGTGCAACAGGTGTGAACCGTCAGACTGGTGAGAAATGGATAGTGCGATCGCAGTCCACAATTATCGCAACTGGTGGCTGTGCGTTTCTCAGTAAAGCGTTAGGATGCAACGTCCTGACGGGGGATGGTTATCTAATGGCGGCAGAAGCAGGAGCCGAGATGTCGGGTATGGAATTTTCTAATGCTTATGGCATCTCTCCCGCCTTTTCTTCAGTCACCAAAACCCTGTTTTATAATTGGGCAACTTTCACCTACGAAGACGGTACTGTAATTCCAGGGGCAAGTTCTCATAGACGTTCAGTAATAGCCCAGACATTACTGCAACAGCCAGTTTACGCCATCATAGACAAAGCGGCGGAATCAATGCGACCATCTATGCGTTTAGCACAGCCCAACTTCTTTTTACCCTTTGACCGTGCAGGTATCGATCCCTTTACCCAACGTTTTCCTGTTACCCTACGCTTAGAAGGAACTGTGCGCGGTACGGGGGGAATTCGGATTGTAGATGAAAGTTGTGCCAGTTCTGTACGGGGACTCTACGCTGCTGGAGATGCAGCTACACGGGAATTGATTTGTGGCGGATTTACTGGCGGTGGTAGTCATAATGCGGCTTGGGCAATATCTTCTGGCTATTGGTCAGGGAAATCGGCTGCTGAATATAGCCGCAGTTTGGGAGAACAGAAAACTCAACGACAAGTTAAGGGTGTTGGAGAGGTAGGATTACAAAGTGGGAGCGATCGCTCCTTAGCAACTGATGAAATTATTCAAGCAGTCCAAGCTGAAGTATTCCCTTACGAAAAGAACTATTTCCGTACAGAACAAGGTTTAACCGAGTCTTTGAGTAAGCTAAATCATCTTTGGCAAGAACTCCGCAGTAGCCAGATAACATCAGATAAAGAACTAATCCGGGCGCGAGAAGCTACGGCAATGGTAGCCACAGCACGATGGATGTACAGCAGTGCCATTGAACGTAAAGAAACTCGTGGTATGCACAAACATCAAGACTATCCAGAACTTGATGCTAACCAGCAACATCACCTGATTAGTGGCGGATTAGATCGAGTCTGGGTAAAAAGTCAGCCTTTACAGAGTACAGAAAAGTCTTTATCCAAAATAGGAGCAGCAGTGTGATTGAGTTGGTCAGCGAGTCGCGGTGCATAGAATGTAATATCTGCGTGAATATTTGCCCAACCAACGTATTTGACCGCGTACCTGATGCACCGCCAACTATTGCTCGACAGAGCGACTGCCAAACCTGTTATATGTGCGAGTTGTATTGTCCAGTTGATGCTCTTTATGTTGCACCAGAAAGCGATATGAAGACTTTAGTCAACGAAGCAGAATTAGTAGAAGTTGGGCTACTAGGTAGTTATCGTGAAAACGTTGGTTGGGGACATAAACGCACTTCAACAGCCAAAACGGATCAAACATTCCAAATTTTGAAGCAGATGAAATAGTGCGGCGGAGAAAATAGTCATGCTGTTATTTTCAGTAGGAACAGGTTATATCAGTAAAAATAAATTTACTTCCAGATTATCAACCTCAGTGGCTTGTGTCCTACTGTTAGTAACTACAGGATGTAGCCAAGGCGAAAATAAATCTGCTCAATCCATTGAGGCTGTTAATGTCAATAACACTGTTGCTGCATCCAATAATATTTCTACACTACGTATAGGTTATGTAGGTAGTTTAGAACCTACAGGGCCACTTGGTTGGGCAAAGAAAAAAGGAATTTTAGATCGGGAGTTGCAAAAAGCAGGATTTAAAAATATTACTTTTGCACGATTTCCTAACGGGCCGGATCTAAATGAGGCGCTTGTCGCCGGACAATTAGATGTTGGTTCTTTAGGGGATACACCAGCCATAGTTTTGAGAGCGAGAGGTCAGGAAACGCGACTGCTGCGGATTACTCAATTTAATACAACCGCCTGGTTAGTGGCGAAAAAGAATGGTGCGCGATCGCTTGCTGAACTTAAGGGTCAAAAAATAGCTACCCAAAAAGGTTCCTATATGCATAGATACCTGCTGGGTCTATTAGCTGAAGCTAAAATTGCCAAAGATGTAAAAGTTGTTCACTTAATGACTACTGAGGCAAAAGCAGCTTTAGAACGTGGTGATATAGCGGCTTATGCAACTTCCAGCGATCTAGGGCCTTTTCTGAAATCACAAGGATTTCCAGTGATTGATTCTTCAGCAAATCATCAGGGTTTATCAGGGACATCATTAGTTGTGGCAACCGAAAGCTTTTTGGCGAAACAACCTGATTTTCCCCAAAAATTTAACGGAATTCTGACAGAAGCAGCCAAGGATTTAAAAGCTAATTCTGACGAATATTATCAATATCACGCCCAAACTACTAAATATCCCCTCGATATCATTAAAATATCTTACCCACTCAAACAAATATCAGAAGAACCATTACCAGCCGAGGGTGTAAAACTTTTAGAGGGAACAAAGAAATTTTTAGTCTCGCAGGGTTTAGCAAAGTCAGACTTTAAATTAACAGATTGGGTTGCTAAAGAACAGCCTCGTTAATTTCATCTACTTTAGCTTTTTACACAATAATACTCCTCGGTTTGCAGGAAGGTTTTATGACTATTGCTGTTGCAGCTAATGTCTACAAGTTTGTGAAGAGGAAGATGATCAGCAAAATTTTATCTTTACTAATCTCGCCACATTATATGTAAAGAAAAATTCCAACTCTTCAAAAAAATGCTGTTAAGAAGAAAGTAGACAACCTTCTTAATCAGTACTATCTACCCAATCCAATTGAAAAATCAGGTAGAACCTATGACTATTGCGTTAGAACGTCCCAGAAAAACCAAGTCTGCTCAAATTCGGGAAAAACTTGGTTATCCGATCATCGACACCGATGTACATACCCAAGAGTTTCCCCCAGCATTCTTGGACTATTTAGAGCAAGTTGCTGGAACTGCGATCGCAGAGCGTTTTCAAGAACACTTACCCGGTGCATCTCGCTCTAAATGGTTTAAGCAATCTTGGGATGAACGCCGCACTTACCGCACCGCCCGCCCTCCTTTCTGGACTCGTCCCACTAACGATCCCCTAAATTTAGCTACCATTAGTTTGCCGAAGTTGCTGCACGAACGCTTACAAGAAGCTGGTACAGACTTTGCCGTTGTGTACCCCAACTTGGCAACGATGGCTCCACACATCGGGAATGAAGAAATGCGGCGGGCTGTTTGCCGTGCGGCTAATACTTACCACGCTGATATTTTCCGTCCTTATAGCGATCGCTTAACACCAATTGCTGCTATTCCCATGAATACGCCCGACGAGGCGATCGCAGAATTGGAATATGCGGTGAAAGTGCTGGGACTCAAAGCAATTCAAATCCCCGGACATATCCGCCGCCCGATTCCCGCCTTTGAGAAGTATGGCGAAGAAGTAGCCAACGAAGCCATCTGGATTGATACCTTTGGGTTGGATAGTAAGTATGATTACGATCCCTTCTGGGCGAAGTGCGTAGAACTGAAAGTTGTTCCCACCACCCACTCTTCCGGTATGGGCTGGATCAATCGGCGTTCGATTAGCAATTACCAATACAACCATATTGGTCACTTTGCATCGGCTGCGGAAGCACTATGTAAATCTCTGTTTTTTGGTG
This sequence comes from Nostoc sp. DedQUE12b, assembly GCF_034530835.1. Taxonomy (NCBI): domain Bacteria; kingdom Bacillati; phylum Cyanobacteriota; class Cyanophyceae; order Nostocales; family Nostocaceae; genus Nostoc; species Nostoc sp. DedQUE12b. The sequence goes on from NZ_JAVRCI010000005.1 coordinate 76,613, forward strand.
GTGTCACTCACCGCTTCCCCACACTCAAGTTTGCCTTTTTAGAAGGAGGTGCAGCTTGGGGTGCTAGTTTGTACACCGATTTGATTTGGCATTGGGATACTCGCAATAAAGACCATTTGGTGGAAAATAACAATCCCGCCAATATTGATCGCGAAGAACTGTTAGAACTATATACCCGTTACGGTGGCGAATTAGTACATGGTCGTTTGGATCAACTAGGTAGCGGTTTAGGTTTCCACGCTGAGTTATTATCTCCCCTAGAACCAGGTGATTTGGATGAATTCGCCGTTGCAGGAGTTACCAAGCCAGAGGATATCCGCGATCGCTTCTTGAATCACTTCTACTTCGGTACAGAATCAGATGATACCCGTGTAGCTCAAGCTTTTAACCGCAAAGCTAATCCTTATGGCGATCGCGTTAAAGCATTTTTAGGTTCTGATTCTGGTCATTGGGACGTACCTGATATTACTGCGATCGCAGCTAATACATATTCAATGGTAGAACGCAAGATTATCACCGAAGAAGATTTGCAGTACTTCCTGTCAATTCATCCCTTGGAATTGTACACCAGCTTGAATCGTGACTTCTTTAAAGGTACGGCTGTGGAGAAAACAGCAGATGAGTTTTTGGCTAAAGCCGGCCGGTAATTCCATTTTCTCGTTATGTCCCTCAATCTTGATGATCCCCCAGCCCCCCTTAAAAAGCTACCGTGCATACACAAGTCAAATTACCCCCCTTAATCCCCCCGATATATTGGGGGGAAACCGGAAAATCTAGTTCCCTCCCCTTTATAAGGGGAGGGTTAGGGTGGGGTAAAACATTGATTAATCAGCTATTTCAGACTTGTGTGTACACCGTAGCCTTAAAAATGGGGGCTAGGGGGGATCTCAAAGATACACAAATCTTTTGAATAATTAGGGTAAACTATCATGACGATCGCTTTAGACCGCCCACAAAAAACTAGGTCTGCTCAAATTCGGGAAAAACTTGGTTATCCGATCATTGACACTGATGTACATACTCAAGAATTTGAACCAGCAGTCTTGGATTATTTAGAGCAAGTTGGTGGAACTGAAATTGTCGAACGTTTCAAAGAAAATTTACCAGGAGCTTCCCGCTTTAAGTGGTACAAGCAAAGTTGGGAAGAACGTTTTGCTTATCGCACTAATCGCCCTAACTGGTGGGGTCGTCCGACCAAAAATACTTTGAATTTGGCTACCATTAGCTTGCCCAAGTTGTTGCACGAACGCTTGCAAGAAGCAGGTACAGACTTTGCCGTTGTGTATCCCAACTTGGCAACAATGGCCCCGAATATCGGCAATGAAGAAATGCGACGGGCTGTTTGTCGGGCAGTTAACACCTACCATGCAGATATTTTCCGTCCTTATAGCGATCGCTTAACACCCATCGCCGCCATCCCACTGCACACTCCCGAAGAAGGGATTGAAGAGTTGGAATATGCGGTAAATGTTCTGGGACTCAAAGCAATTCAAATTCCTGGTTATGTCCGTCGTCCAATTCCTGCCTTTGAGAAGTATGGCAAAGAAGTCGCTAACGAAGTGGTTTGGATTGATAACTTTGGCTTAGATAGCCAGTATGATTACGATCCATTCTGGGCTAAGTGTGTAGAACTAAAAGTTGTACCCACAACTCACGCTTCTAGCCAAGGTTGGACAACTCAGCGTTCTGTCACCAACGCTCAGTACAATCACATTAATCACTTTGCCTTTGCAGCCGAAGCATTATGCAAATCGCTGTTCTTTGGTGGAGTTACCCGCCGCTTCCCGCAATTAAAGTTTGCCTTCTTAGAAGGTGGTTCAGCTTGGGGTGCTAGTCTATACGCTGATATTATTTGGCATTGGGAAACCCGTAACAAACAACATTTGTTGTCAAATAATAATCCTGCGATTATCGACAAGGAAGCACTAGTAGAGTTGTATACTCGTTACGGTGGCGAACTTGTAGATAGACGCTTAGATAAAATTGGTGATGGTTTAGGATTCCACCATCAACTATTGGCTCCAGAAGATCCAGGCGAACTCGACGAATTTGAACTAGCAGGAATAGAGAAGCCAGAAGACGTGCGCGATCGCTTCTTGAATCATTTCTACTTCGGTACAGAATCAGACGATACCCGTGTAAGCCAAGCTTTTAATCGTGCAGCTAATCCCTTTGGGGACAGAGTTAAAGCCTTCTTAGGTTCAGATTCCGGTCACTGGGATGTGCCAGATATCACCGCCGTTACTGCCAACGCTTACTCAATGGCAGAACGCGAAATCATTACCGAAGAAGACCTCCGCTACTTCCTCTCAATCCATCCTTTAGAGTTGTACACCAGTCTCAATCAAGACTTCTTCAAAGGTACAGGTGTTGAGAAAGCCGCAAACGAATATCTGGCTGCTAAAAAATAACTGTCATTGGTCATTAGTCATTAGTCATTGGTCATTTGCAAAGGACTAGTGACAAAGGACAAAGGACAATTACAACGTTCCATGTTCCATTTCCTCTGTTCACTTGTAGCGTGGGCCTTGCCCACTCTACATTTCTCTTCTAAATTCTGTGTCTGATTGCTGCCTACTGCCGAAACAATACCAAGGATGATTTGATTATGGTGCTAGATATTACAAAACCGAAGGATTACATTGACCTAGCAGCTTCTCTATCCAAGGAACTTGCTCAATCCGCAGTTGAACGCGATGCCAAAGCTGGAGTTCCAGAAGAGGAAATTAATAAACTGCGTGAAAGTGGTTTGTTGTCACTGATTGTACCTAAGCAATATGGTGGAATTGGTGCAACTTGGATTGATGCTTTAAAAATTGTCAGAAAACTGTCAAAAGCAGATGGTTCAATTGGTCAGTTATATGGGAATCACCTAAATTTAACGGCTTTGGGTCACGTTTCTGGTACACCAGCCCAAAAGGAAAAATACTATAGAGAAACTGCTAAGAATAACTTATTTTGGGCAAATGCAATTAATACAAAGGATACTAGGCTGAAAATTAACCCAGAAGGCGAGAATTTTCGGGTTAATGGTGTTAAAAGTTTTGGTACAGGTATTTCCGTTGCAGATTATCGGGTATTCTCTGCTTTAGAAGATGGTGTAGAATTGCCTTTCATATTCATAATTCCCAAAGACAGAGAAGGGTTAGTTTCTAATCAAGATTGGGATAATATTGGGCAACGTCGCACTGATAGCGGCAGTTATACATTTAACAATGTCTTAGTAGAAAAAGATGAGATTTTGGGGCCACCAAATCCCCATGATAGTGCCTTCTCAACTTTTCTTGGGATTATTGCCCAGCTAACAAAAACCAACGTTTATCTAGGAATTACTAAAGGAGCCTTTGCAGCTGCTCGTGAATATACTAAAACTACTACTCAACCGTGGATTACCTCAGGAGTAGATAGTGCAACTCAAGACCCATATATTCTGCATCATTACGGAGACTTTTGGGTTGAAATTCAAGCTGCGATCGCTCTAGCTGACCAAGCAGCCGAGAAGGTGCAAGCAGCATGGGACAAAGATGTAGAACTGACTCATCAAGAAAGGGGAGAAGTTGCGATCGCAGTTTCCGCATCTAAGGCATTAGCGACCCGTGTAGGTATAGATATTACCAACCGCATCTTTGAAGTTACAGGAACACGCGCCACAGCAACCAAATATGGATTTGACCGTTACTGGCGGGATTTGCGAACCTTTACCCTGCACGATCCTGTGGATTACAAATTGCGTGCGATCGGTGATTGGGTACTTAACGAGCAGCTACCGATTATCACCCAATATTCTTAGGGCATTGGTTATTTCTCTCTTCACCTTTATCCCCAAAGACGCGATGAATCGCGTCTCTACAAAATCTAAAATCCAAAATTGATATGACTCAACTCAAAACACTTCCTACCTACGACCCAAGTTTATTTGAAGGAGCTGCTGAAGGCTACGCTCAATATAGAACCAAATACCCACCGATTGTATTCGACAAACTAGCCGAAATATTTAATCTCAATGGTCAAGGACGACTCCTTGATTTGGGTACTGGCCCAGGGTTAATTTCCATTCCTCTGCGAACCAAATTTGAGGAAGTTGTGGCGATCGATCCCGATCCAGAAATGATTGCAGAAGCTAAACGGCAAGCAGCAGCAGTCGGAGCAAATAATATTACTTGGTTAGAACAAGGAGCAGAGTTAATCGACTCTAGTTTAGGGAAATTTAAGTTAACCACTATTGGTAGAGCCTTCCACTGGATGGAACGCGAACTAGTGCTTGAACGCCTTTATGAATTGCTAACTGATGATGGTGGACTAGCACTGCTTCAGACTGGTGATAACCCTTGGGAAAGCAATTTACCTTGGAAACAAGCTGCTGTTGGAGTAGTGAAAAAATGGTTAGGTGAAGAACGCCGGACTGGACAACGAGGACAAGGCACTCGTAAGCCAGTCGATCCTCCTCATGAAGTTGTAATTGGCAATTCGGCTTTTGCTCGTCAAGAAAACTATGAAGTGCTATTTGAAAAATCTTGGACTGTCGATAGTTATCTCGGCTACTTATACACAACAGCCTTCTCTTTGAAAATTTTCTATGGCAATAACGCCCCAGCATTTGAAAAGGATCTTAGAGAAGCGCTACTAGCAGTTGAGCCATCTGGACATTTTACAGAAGAACTCAAAGCTACAATTTTAGTCGCTTGGAAGCACTAGCAAAATTGAACATGATTGAAAAATAATTCAGAATCAAAACGCCACAAATTTAAATCTTCCACTAGCACCCTCCTGGAGTGGGGCCTTCTCACTCCACTTCCTAAATTTTTCCCTCTCAATTCTTAAATTCTCAGTTCCTCGAGTCGTTATAGGGTGGGTAATACCCACTCTCTTTTCTATTTTATAAATTCCCAAAAATTATTTTTATTTATTAAAAAAATCTTCTCCATGACACGTAAACATGATAAAAATGATTTTTATAAAAGTGGTCAAAGTATCTATAACCAAATCCATTCATACAAGCCCAATCCCCTTGTAGAGACGCGATAAATCACGTCTTAGATTTATCGCATTTTGAAAACCCAATTGTCTAATTTTTAAATCTGAATTACCAATAAAATTCAGCCCAACAAAATAAAAAATAAAAATATCCACTTACTTCGATAAATTACATTGAATCATGTTCATAAGCTACAGAAAGTCATGGTTGCCTGCGAATATAGCTCGTTATTTTTTGCTGGCGTTTACGACCTTCCTGTTAGTTACAGGCTGTAGCTCTCCAAGCACTCAAAGCAATACTCCCCAAGTTGAGCCAACTACTGCAAGCTCAAAAAAACTAGAGGTTATCAATATTGGCCATCAGAGTGGTACACCAGGTCTGAACCTACTCAAAGCTCAGGGCTATTTGGAAAAGCGCTTTGCTGCTGACGGCATTGCTATCAAGTGGATAGAATTTCGAGGCGGCCCGCCAATGATGGAAGCAATGGCTGCAAACAGTGTTGATATTGGCAACGTTGGAAATCTGCCACCAATTTTTGCTCAAGCTGGTGATAACCCCATTGTTTATGTTGCTGCAACTGGCTCCAACGCAGGCGCTCAAGCAGTTATTGTCCGTAAGGATTCACCAATCAAAACTCTTGCGGAACTCAAGGGTAAGAAAGTTGCTATCCAAAAAGGAACAGCTCTACAATATTTACTTTTAAAAGCTATAGCAAGTGCTGGATTAACTCTCAATGATATTCAACCTGTTTATTTGACTATTCCAGAAAGTCAGGTTGCTTTTGAAAGTGCCAGGGTTGATGTTTTACCTACTAGCGATCCGTTTTATGCTCGAAAAGAGCGAGAAAATGAAATACGAGTTCTAGCCAAAGGTTCTGATGTCGCTCCCCAAAGGGCCTACTATATCGCTACACGCAATTTTGCTGAAAATCACCCCGACTTAGTAAAGATAATTTTAGAAGAACAAAGAAAAGTAGAAGAATGGGCTAAAGCTAACCCCAATGAAGTTGCTAATTTGTTAGCAGCGCAAACTAGACAAGAACCGGGAGTCTGGAAATGGGCTTTAGAAAGGCGACCTATCTTAGGGGTGTTTGATATAACTGATGAATTTGTCGCTGAACAACAGCAAGTAGTTGAACTTTTCTACAGTCAAAAGCTGATTCCTAAAACTTTTCAAATCAAAGATGCAGTATGGAAACCTAAGAGTTAATTTATTACAAGAGAAATCATAATTCAGAATGCAATCAGTTGTAAATTTAGACCCAGTACTAGATTATTTTTTCGATGTATTTGATAAGGATTTTACAGGCTGTTGTAGCTGTTTACAATCAACAGCGTCGTGCAAAATTTTATTTATTTATAATAACTTTACACAATTTAAAGGCAATCATAATAATAGCTTGACGTAAATTAATACCATGATTTTATAGCTGAAAAAATATTTAATTAGTCTAATTTTCAACTATATTAATAAACAAGAGTTTTTTTGGTTATTTAGACCGCAATTAATCATAAATGTTCTGACCACCGATCAAGGAATAAATAAAACAACCCATGCCAGCTTCAAAAGGAAAGTTTGAATTCAGGAAAAACCAGAGAGCAACGCGTCGTTCGTTGTTGTTTGCTTTGGGCTACTGCTTAATGCTATCGACAGTCTTATCGAGTTGTGGCGAAGCCAAAAATAACACTCAGCAGTCATCAGCTTCCCCTGAGTCTGTAGGTGCATCTAGCACTACACAGAAGTCAACTGAGAAGCAAGTAGTACGGATTGTACGTTCAAAACAACTTTCAGCTTTAGCAGTTTTAGAAAAACAGGGTTCCTTGGAAAAGCGATTAGAGCCTCTGGGTTTTAAAGTACAGTGGGCTGAGTTTGCGGCTGGGCCACAACAGCTAGAAGCCCTAAATGCCAATGGACTGGATATCGCATCCACAGCCGAATCGCCTCCTATCTTTTCACAAGCAGCCGGAGCGCCTCTTGTTTATCTAGCTACTACACGCCCTAGTGGTAAAGCTATTTCACTTTTAGTTCCTGTAAACTCTCCTGTTAAGAGTGTTGCCGATTTGAAGGGTAAAAAAGTAGCTTTTCAGAAAGCTTCTATCGGTCACTACTTATTAGTTAAAGCGTTAGAAGATGCCGGACTAAAACTGAGCGATGTCCAATCAGTTTTTCTAGCGCCACCAGATGCAAATGCGGCATTTAGTCAGAACAAGGTGGATGCTTGGTATATTTGGGAGCCATTCGCTACCAGAAATGTACAAAAGAAAATAGCTCGTGTTTTAGCAGATGGTGGGAAGTTGCGGGATACTGGCAACTTTTATTCAACTTCACGCCAATTTTATCAGGCTCATCCTGATGTTATCAAAGTGTTTCTAGAGGAGTTAGAAAAGGCGGAAATTTGGACTAAGGATCATCCTAAAGAAGTTGCACAATTACTTGCTCCTGTAACTCAGTTAGATCCACCAACTCTAGAAATAATGCATAAGAAATATGACTATGGACTGCGACCAATCACTGATAAAACTATTACCAAGCAACAGGAAGTTGCAGACAAGTGGTACAGCTTAGGACTTATTCCTAAGAAGGTGAATGTTAAAGACGGTTTTTTGACACCTGAAGAATACGCCAAAATTACTCCTTCAGAGGTTCTAGCGAATAAGTAGTTATCCCCAAGAAGAAACTAAAATCCAGGAGAATATTATGCCTACCTCGACTTTGACAAAGGTTAAAATTAGGTCTATTGATGCCCCTTTGGGAGCTATAGTTACCGATCTGGATGCCAGTCAACCGATCGCACCTGAAGTCATATTACAACTTAAGGAAGCTCTGCGCGATCGCCACATCTTGATCTTCAAACACCAAAAGCTCTCCGATGAACAACTTTTGAACTTTTCTTTATACTTTGGCGCACTCTTTGTACCATCTGATGAAACTCCAGTATTGGCTTCTAAACCAGGAGAAACTCCGGTAGTGATTCCGATTTCCAATGTCGATGGTGGCTATACCGGTACTGGAGAACTCACTTTCCATTCCGATCACAAATGGACTCCTACCCCGTCTAGTGGTTCGCTTCTTTATGCTTTGGAAATACCAACTCATGGTGGAGATACTTATTGGTTAAACACCAATTTAGCCTATGAGGCATTAGATGAAGCCACCAAAGAACGGATTGCAGATTTACAGTTGATTACCTACAACCCATTTTTGCGAGATCGGAATGCACCCCGCTCTTTGTATCGTTTGGACAAAACTATTCCTTTAATCAGTCCCATCTTTCCCCATCCTTTAGTTAGAACTCATCCAGAGAGTGGTAAAAAGCATCTTTACTTAGATGCTGCCACAGAAGTGGAAATTGTCGGGTTAGAGCCGGAAGAAGGATCTAAACTGATTGAACAGTTAAGACAACATCTAACTCAACCCAAGTTCTACTACGAACACAAATGGTCTGTAGGTGATATTGTCTACTGGGATAATCAAGCTACCTTACATTACCGTCAAGCATTCAATCCAAATGAGCGACGAGTATTAAAGCGGGTTAGCCTTGCAGGTAGTCGTCCCTTTTAGAATTTATAGCTCAGAAGATTAAGCTAATGGGCATTTGATTCTATATATTTTTAAGGCAGTCAAGAGTCAAGAGTTATTCTAGATTTTTGACTGATTAAACTTGTCTAAATATCACAGTATATGCTTATACATATAAATCGTAAAAACCTTACTTTTTTATTTAAAACAAGTGTTTATGAATACTTTATTTCAAAACTAACTTTGATAATATCTAAACTGAAATTGAGAGTTATTAGCACTCGTTAAAACCGCTAAAACGGCAATTATTAAATTTAAATAGAAAAAGTATTATGGCACTTTTCAAACTTTTGCAAAGTCTCAATTTGCCTATCAATAAGCCGCAACAATCAAAAACAAGCAAGACAAAGACGGTGCGTGAGTATAGCTTAAATACTAAATCTATAGAAGCAAAATATAAAATTGAGCATAAACCTATATCTTTACTGATAGCTGCTTGCTCCCTCACAATACCAATAAGCATAGTTGGTTGCAGCCAAGAAACTAAAACTACTCAAAACGAAGCATCCGCAATTAGTACACAATCTCAAAATAAAACAGTTTCTAATACTCCACAAAAGCAAGAACTACGAGTTGTTTATTCTAAGCTTGGTTCTCTTGCAGTGATGAGAAAGCAAGGAACTCTAGAAAAAAGTTTGGCAGCAAAAAATTTTACTGTCAAGTGGCTAGAGTTTGCTGCTGGCCCACAAGCTTTAGAAGCGTTAAATGCTGGTTCCCTTGACATTGCAGCTACAGCTGAATCACCACCTATATTTGCTCAAGCCGCAGGTACACCTCTTGTGTATATTGCAACAACTCGATTTAATGGTAGAGCAGTTTCTTTTTTAGTACCAAAAAACTCTCCAATTAAAAGTGTTGCTGACTTTAAGGGCAAAAAAATCTCCTTTCAAAAAGCCTCTATTGCCCATTATGTCTTACTAAAAGCGTTACAGAAAGAGGGACTAAAACTGAGTGATGTAAAATCTCTGTTTCTGCCACCTCCAGATGCAAATGTAGCTTTTAGTCAGGGAGGAATTGATGTTTGGGTAATTTGGGAACCTTACATTACTAGAAATGTCCAAGCAAATCTTGGTCGTGTATTAATAGATGGACAAGGACTTCAAGATATTGGTAGCTTTTATACTACCTCACGGAAATTTGCCAAAGAGCATCCTGAGATTCTCAAAGTTTTTCTAGAGGAGTTTATCAAAGCTGAAGATTGGTCGCAGAAAAATATTGATAAGTTAGCAGAACTTGAGACTGGTGAAGTTGGTATTGATGTACCTACTCTCAAAACAATTCATAGTAAAGCAGTATATGGTCTGTTACCTATCACCGATAAAGTTGTTAACAAACAACAACAAATAGCTGATTTATGGTATGCACAAGGACTTTTACCAAAAAAGGTTAATGTCAAAGATGGAGTACTGACTCCAGAAGAATATGCAGCATTCACACCTGATTCAATTAAATCTAATAAGTAATTGAAGAAGAAGTCAGGAGTCAGAATCAAGATGCTCTCTACGAGAGGCTGCGCGTAGTTTGCTTCTGCCTGCGAGTACGCATACTTGTTAATGTTGGGCTATCCACCAATATTACAGGATTCAGAATTACTCTTGGCTCCTATTTCGATAATTAGAATCAATTTTAAAAAACTGGAAAATTTAAGTTGTTAGCTGATGTTTTTATATCAGTAGTTAACTACAAACTGAGGTGCAAAAAAAATGTTTAATAATTTCGTGAAAACTCAGACAACAGTAATCAGTAAGATAGCATTATTTGTAATTCCTGGTTTTGTGGCTTTATCTACTACTTTAATAAGTTGTACATCAACTGTATCTAACACAAATACAGGAAGTGATCCGAAAGCAGAGCCAGCAGGGGCTAAGACTATAACTTTTAAAACAAGGGTACTGCGAATAGGGTATCAAAGTTCTGGTGATTTAGTTAGAGTCAGAGGAGTTTTAGAAAAACGTTTGGAGCCTTTGGGCTTGAAAGTCGAGTGGTCACAATTTGCTCAAGGGCCACAACTTATGGAAGCAATGAATGTGGGCAAAATTGACATTGGCTCAGTTGGAGAAACTCCTCCGATCTTTGCTCAAGCTGCGGGTGCAAGAATTATCTATTTGGCTGGGAGAAGACTTGGCCCTAATTCTGGTAAAGGTAGTGCGATCGCAGTTCCGAAAGATTCTCCAATGAAAAAGTTAGCTGATATCAAAGGTCAAAAAGTAGTCTTTCAAAAAGGTTCTGCTTCTCACTATTTTATCATCCAAGCCTTAAAAGAAGTAGGTTTAAAATATAGTGATATTCAAGTTTTAAGTATGCCTAATGTCGAAGCTCGTGGTGCATTTATTCAGGGCACTATTCCAGTTTGGGTAACTGGCGATCCTCATTTAGCTTTGGTAGAAAAACTCCACGGTGCGCGTGTGTTGAGAGATGCAACAAATATCGGTACTCCAGGCGGATACTATGTAGGAACACGAGAATTTGCTAAGGAAAATCCCGAATTAGTTCGGATCATTTTAGAAGAAATTGATAAAAATGGTCAATGGGCAGAAGCGAATCGTAAAGAAGTAGCTAAACTCATAGCGCCTGTACTCAAAATCGATTTACCCATTCAGGAAGTAATTTCTAGCCGTGCTACTTATCGCTTAAGAGGAATTACTCCCGAACTAATGCAAGCACAGCAAAGTGTTGCTGATTTGTTCTATAACGAAAAAATATTACCAAAAAAAATTGATGTTAAAGAAGCATTACTCACGCCTCAAGAATATGCAGCTATTACTCCGCCAACACTGATAAGTGAAAAGTAGAGAATAATTCAGATATGAAGTTTGTTTTTTTAAACAAACTGAAATACCAATTTATTAGATGAAAAAGGAGATTTGTTAAATTAGCATAATCTCAAATTTTCATTATGAATTGGTGTTTTAGGAGGTTTAAATTATAACTTCCGATGAGCTTACTTGCTTTTGAAAGTAAGACCTACAGGGAGCATCCAGTTTTGGCAAATAGACTTTTTTAGACAACCTATATAGCAGGGTTTCTGCTATCAAACAATTATGTTCTTACCAAAAGTGGATGCACCTGACCTACAACGTAAAAGTTAAAATTTACAAGGAAAATCACAACTAATGAACAAGTCATTTCAACCACAACGCCGTACAGTCTTAAAGCGTGTTGTCCAATATTCTGCATTGGGACTGTTTACTTTATTATCTCCCTTGGCTGGTAGCCTTATGCAAACCACTCAAGCGGTGCCAGCTAAAGTAATTAACTTGGCTTATCAAAGTTCTGGCGATCTTGTCAAGTCCAAAAAAGCTGTTGAGCCACGTTTAAAAACATTGGGTGTAACTGTGAATTGGGTTGGGCCATTTGCAGCAGGGCCGCAATTGATAAAAGCGTTGAATGAAGGTAAGGTGGATATCGGTAATGTGGGAGAGACACCTCCAATATTTGACCAAGCTGCACGCCCAGGTATCATCCCTGAAGTTGTCTATCTTACTGGACGCACGCCCAGCGATGGTACGAACCAAGGTATTGTGGTGAAAGCTAATTCTCCCATTAAGAAAGTAGCGGATCTTAAAGGGAAGAAAATTGCTTTTCAAGTAGGTTCTAATGCACAGTATTTACTAGCAAAAGCTTTGAAAGAGGTAGGGTTAAAAATTAGCGATATTCAAATCGTTGCTTTGACTCCACCTGAAGCCCGAGACGCCTTTATTCAAGGCAATGCTGACGCATGGGTGGGTGGCGATCCCCTTTTAGCTACTGTGGAAAGTACTACCCCGATTCGGAATCTGAGAAATGCAGCAGGAATTAACACTCTTGGTGGATTTTATATTGGCAGGCGTGCATTTGTCACCCAAAATCCACAATTGGTGCGAGTATTTTTAGAAGAAGCACAGAAAGTAGGAGAACAGGCTGAAAAAAACCCAAGCGATTACGCCAAAATTTTAGTTGATGAACAGAAATTAACTCCAGCAGTTGCACTAAAGGTGGCAAAGCGTCGTACTTATAAATTGAGAAAAATTACACCTGCGATCATTGCCGAACAGCAGCGCGTTGCTGATTTTTATTTTGATGAAAAAGTCATCTCGCGTAAGATTGATATCAAACAAGGGATTCTTTCTGAGCTACAATATAAAGCGAGCATACCTGATAATATCAAGTAACGGTAAACAGGTAGAGGCAGGTTTATTCAGCTATTAACTTAGCTAGCTATTACACTGTAGCGGAAGTTTGCCTAACTTCAACAAGGGGCTTAACAAGTTGCTCAACTAACTTGTTAAGCCTATTGTCTGATTAAGTAAAAACCCAAGAAGAAACAAGCGATCGCAAATATTCTTACAGATATGATTTAAAACTGACAATTAGTTTTAACTGTATCAAGTAATGGTGAACAGATAGAGGCAGGTTTATTCAGCGATTAAGTTAGCGATCGCATCTACTAACTCGCTTGGCTCTACTGGTTTGGCAATATGCTTGTTAAATCCGGCTCTTAGTACCTGTTGGGCGTTCATTTCTCCAGCATAGGCGGTAAGTGCGATCGCGCGAATTTTTCCTCCCTGTTCTGCTGGCAGTGTTCTCAACTGTCGCATGAACATACATCCATCAACTTCTGGCATTCCAATATCACTTAAAAGTATATCTGGCAAGGATTGGGCTAAAGTGGCTAAGGCTTCATTGGCTGATGTTACTGCTGTCACATTTGCCCCATACTGCTCTAGTAAGAAGACAATAAATTCTCGCGTATCTGTATCATCATCCACTACTAAAATTTTGACCCCATTCAAATTTGAAGATGGCTCAGAATTGCTACTATCTTGTTTAATCTCTAATTGATTTTGAATTAACGGTAATCTTACAGTAAAAGTTGCCCCCCGATCTTCGCCCTCACTTTCTACTTGCACTGTCCCACCATGCAGTTCGACTAAGTGACGGACGATCGCTAATCCTAACCCCAACCCACCAAATTTTCTGGTGGTGCTACTGTTCTCTTGGCGAAAATATTCAAACACGTAAGGCAGAAAATTGGGGTCGATACCTTTGCCTGTGTCGCTGACTTGAATTAGTGCTGAGTTGGAATTTGATTTAGGACATGATGATAGTCGAATATCAACCCGTCCACCCGCAGGTGTAAATTTAACAGCATTTGAGAGCAGGTTCCAAACGATTTGCTGCAATCGGTTGGAGTCTCCCAAAACTTGTCCCAAATTTGGTTCCAGGCTGATGTGCATCTCTATTGATTTAGCTTCTGCTGATAGCCGCACAGTCTCCATTGCTGCGGAAATCACAGATGTCAGATCGACTGGGTAGATATTCAAGCTGATTTTACCTTGTAAAATTCGGGAAATATCCAGTAAGTCTTCAATCAGTTGAGCCTGTAATTTCGCATTTCGCTCAATAGTCTTCAGCGCTTGAGGAATTGTCTTTTCATCAAGCTTTTTGGTTTGGAGTAGCTTTGACCAACCTAAAATTGGGTTGAGTGGCGATCGCAATTCATGAGAAAGTACTGCCAGAAACTCGTCTTTAATCCGGTTGGCGTTTTCTGCTGCTTTCCGGGCGGTTTGCTCTGCCTCATATAAACGGGCACGTTCCATAGCTTGAGCGCACTGCTGTGCTAGCGCCAGCATAAAGGCTTGGTCATCTTGATTAAACTGCTGAATTTCGGTAAAAGCTAGAGACATTCCACCTATAGCTCGTCCCTCGATGAGCAATGGAATCGAAATCCAAGCGCCGTAGTTGGACTGAGCATATTCCTTGGCAAGATTTGAGTAACGAGCAATCCTTGTTTCGGTTGGCTCTTGCCAAATAGGCTGTTTAGTTCTTACAACTTCTGCCAGTGGCGCGGATGCATTAATCGAGAATCGACGCCATGAATCTACTATTTCTTGTTGCCCGCCAACAGTTCGGACAAGTTCTAATTCAGTGCCGCTTTGAGTCAGTAGTGCGACAAAAACAGAACTAGCTCCCAAAGCTGCTATACCTTGCTCTACAATTACTTCAACAACTTGTGTCGCAGTTAAAGATTCAGAAAGGGCAGCGGTAATTGCTTGCAGACGGGTAGTGCGAGATGCTGCGTGTAAAGCCGCCTGTTGAGATTGCTGTGCTTCTCTGTAGAGTCGGGCATTATCAACTGCGATCGCCGCTCGGCTAGCTAACTCTTCAGCTAACATCAGGCTTTTGGTATCGTAGAAACGACCTGAAGAAGATACCAAAGTCATCGCTCCCAACACCCGTCCCCGAACGATTAGCGGTACGCTCATAGCAGATGTTGGATTTAGTTCTTGCAGGACTTTGAAGTGACTGGCGTTGTGGGTTAACCCTTGCATCTGTTCATCAGAAATAAAATGAGTAATTTGTGATTTGCCTGTCCGTATTACCTTCGCAACACCTGCTGTTTGTGCCAAATCAGGCGGATAATTTTGTAACTGTTCTACCAATTCTTGTTTCTCTGGATTGGCATGGGCTGTTGCAAGCCGACGGACTAATTGATTGTCACAAATAATATCAACTAAGCACCAATCAGCGATTTCCGGCACTGCCAAACGCGCCAAACCTGCTAGGGTTATTTCGTAGTCTAATGATGCAGCCAAAATCCCACTAGCTTCAGCCAAGAAACGCTGCTCCTCTTCCACTTGTTTACGCTTAGTGATATCTCGCGAAGACGCTTGCATCTCTAAAATTTCTTGAGTTTGGCGATCGCGAATAGCTCGAATAGTTGCTTCCAACCAGATATAATGTCCGTCTTTGTGACGAGCACGGTGAGTAACGGTATAAATATCTGGTAAATCGGCATTGACTGGGTAATTCTTGGCAATTTCTGCCAAATCGTCTGGGTGAACTAACTCCTGGCTATGATGACCTACTAGTTGCTCTGGTTGATATCCCAGTACTGTGTAACAAGCTGGTGAAATGTACAGAAGAGTTCCATCTACTGTGTGGCGGGAAATGATATCAGTTGAATTCTCAGCCAGCAGCCGAAAACACGCCTCACTCTCGCGCAGTTTTGCCTCTGCCTGCTTGCGTACATTAATGTTACGGAAATAAAGTGATAACCCTGTGGCTAAAGGATAGGCGCGAACTGCAAACCATGCATCAAAGGGTGGGTAATAATCTTCAAGCTCCAGCGGCATTCCTAGAGCAACTGCGCTTTTATAAAGTTGACCAAAGCTAGTATTAGCCAGTTCTGGAAACTCTGACCACAAATTTTTTCCGAGCAGATCCTCGCAGGAACGCCCCAAAGTTCTGCTTCCCTCATGATTGAGATAGGTAAAGCGCCACTCACTATCAAAGGCAACAAAGCCGTCAGTTATGCTCTCTAAAATCTTGGTAACTTGCTCTTTGGCAGTTTCAGCCTCAACACGAGCCGCTTGCTCCCGCTCAAATAACTGTTCGCGCTCGGCTTCTGCTTGCTTGCGCTCTGTGATTTCTTGGCAGATTGCACCCACCCAAGTAATATCACTTGGTAGTTCAATCGGATAATAATTTACTGACCAGTACCGCTGCTTTCCAGGTGCGGCGGGTGTCTCTCCACTGGCCTCTTGGGCAATAGATTCTCCCGTGTCGATCGCATGGTGTAAAGCTTCCATCACCGCACGATCTACCCCAGGTAGCACTTGAGCAACGGTCTTACCGATATGCGCTGCTTGGGGAAGACCGTTAATCTCAGCTAAAGCATCATTCAACCGAACGTATCTCAATTTCTCATCCCATAGACCAATACCTACAGGGGCGTTATTAAAGAGGGTATCAAGCAGAACGTTAGCTTCAACCAAGCGAGTCTGTTCTGTTTTCAGTAGCGCCAGCAATTGTTCGCGTTCCGCCTCAGCTTGCTTGCGTTCGCTGATATCCATGCACATTCCTACCCATTCTTGAATTTCGCCTATTTCGTCAAGTATAGGCACACCGCGTATAGCCATGTCACGGTATTCCCCGTCATGCCGCAGAACGCGATATTCGGCAACTGCAACGCTACGTCCAAAAAAGGCTTGTCTCCAAATAGCAGCTACAGATGTCCGGTCATCTGGGTGTAGTGCCTCAACCCAACCCCATCCTTTGTATTCTTCAAGACTTTGCCCAGTGAACGCCTTCCAAGTCGGGATCTCGTCAACAACGTTGCCCCAAGGCCCCGCTCTCCAAACGATGGATGCGCTTGCTTCTGCCAGTGAGCGGTAGCGTGCTTCACTATGACGAAGATTTTCTTCTACTTGCTGCTGTCCATCTAAATATTGCCGCAAATCTGTAACCTCTCGAGCTTGAAGATTATCAATTAAATCTTTAACAATGGTAGAATTTTCCTCTCCAATCGAGACACCTGGAATTTCAAAAATCTGACGATATTTTTTCTCACTTTCTTGCAGTAATGATGAACTTCGCTGCTGCTCGATGAACTGACCAATTTGAGTGGCGATCGCACTCATCATTTGGAGTAAATTGGTGTCAGGTTCTAAAAGTTGAGCGCTGAAAAATTCGATCGCGCCTAAGATTTTATTACCCAGGCAAATCGGAAATCCGATGGCGGCGGCAAAAAAATTCTCGTTTTGGGCGGGTTCTGAAATCCAAACAGGTTGACCACTTGCCCAAATCCGATCGGCTAAACCTTCACTAAAAGCAATTGTCTGCTGGTTAAATGGTTCTTTCTCCAAATCAGATGAATACCAAGTACTCATGCGGTGTAGAACATTAGCTTCATCGTCTACACTCCAGATTATTCCAGCTTGCCATCCTAAACTTTCGCACAAGGATTGTAGAATAGCTGGAACCGCATTCACAAGCGTAGTTGCCTCAGAGAGGACGTGAGCGATCGCATACTGTGCACTTAGAAGCTGTTGGCTGCGTTTGCGCTCAGTAATATCTGTAATTAAGATTGATACACCACTTTCTGAGGGATAAACGCGGTTTTCCAACCAGCGATGCCATTTTGGATAGAAATACTCAAAATTTACTGTAACTTGTTCAGTAACAGCCCGGTGCAGTTGAGTGTAAAGTAAATTATTAACTGTGTCAGGAAACTCCCAAATACTCTTGCCTAAAAAATCTTCCTTATTTATGTTAGCTAATTCAGCTAGCTTGCCATTAACGTAGGTGTAGCGCCATTCACGATCCAATATGACAAAAGCATCGCTGATCTTAGCTAAGACCTGTTCAACGTCTTGGGTGATAGTTGCTGGAACTTCAGCAGTCACAGTTTCTGCTCCTCATTTTGAAAGTATTTGGCTAAAAGCACCTTACCTGGTTCTCTCATTTGGTATAGTAGCTTTTCAATTTGTTTCATAACCAGTGCCGAAGGTGGTGTCCGTCCGTTTTACCATCGGTTTATAGTTTGGAACGAAACCCCTAACATCGTTACCAGTTTTACTTGTGATAGTTTGAGGCACTACCGAGTCTCACGAACCAACTGTGCAATCCTTGGCTGTTTGATTAGATATAGCAGATGCTATAACTTTGACTCCATCTGTCTACGGCTATAGACTTTGTAAGTTGGTGATTATGTACTACATCAACTATCATGCAAGCTATTTAAGCTAGTAATAGAATTGTTTTAATTCAGGGGATAAGAATATGAAGGTTTGGCTTGCCTGTTTTTTAGTGCTGTTTGCCTTAGCGGAACTGTTTGATTGGTTGCAAGAATTTAATCTGCCATTACCTATCTATATTTTGGGTGGCGCTTTTTTAGCTGTTGCTTCTAACTATGATAAGATTGTCGGCTCCTATTTTGCCGATTCCAGCATTGAAGCATCACTTGAACAACCTCAGTTAGATTCACTAACTCCATCTACTAATCCGATTTCTTTCCCAGTTACCAGTTCTGTTGAAGATGTTCAAACATCTCAAACAGATGATTAGTACTTGTCTGATTCTATGGTTGACGCTGGGCGTAAGCTTGCTTTCAAAGTAGGAATACGTCAAAGCATTTAAATAGCAAGTCAATTGCTACATTAATAGGAGCTTCAGGTTAACTAGCTTTTAACCTAGATTCCAAAAATTGACTTCTGCGCCTGCAACATCTACCCAATTCAGGCTACCGCCTCAACGCCGTGATTAGTGGACTATTAGAAAAACTCCGTATACCTTTTGTGAAAGTTCAGGATTCCCGTGAAACTTCTAAGAGCAAAAGCTGGCTGCAAATTATTTTTGTTACCAGTGTAGGAGTGACCGCCTTTATCTGGGGAGTTCGGGAACTCAAATGGTTACAGCCTTGGGAGTTAAGAGTTTATGACCAGATGTTGCGATCGCGTCCGGCAGAAGCACCCGATCGACGGATTTTGCTAGTTAAAATTACTGATAAAGATATCAAACGTGAGAAATGGCCTCTATCAGATCGGAGAATCAATCAGCTATTAAAGAAAATAGAGTCTTATCAACCGCGAATTGTTGGTTTATATCTTTTCCGCCCAGAAGACAATAATTTGGCGGCTAATCTCCAAAATCAAGATAACATTGTCACTACCTGTTTGTTCAGCAGCTTGGATAGAGATGAAATTCCCCCGCCGCCGAATGTCCCTATAGATAATGTTGGGTTTAGCGATGTAGTTGCTGATCATGAAAACGACCAAATTCTCCGCCGTACCTTATTATTTGCCAACTCTACAGACAAGAAATGTACAACATCATTTGCATTTGGTGCATTAATTGCAATTAATTATCTAGAAAAACAAGGCATTAAATACGATTTCACTAAAAAAGGAGATTTTCTGTTAGGTAAAACCTTATTTGTGCCTTTACAACCTAATTCTGCTGGCTATCAACATTTGGATGCTGCTGGCTATCAAATATTATTAAATTATCGTCACCCCAATAGCCTCGCCGACCAAGTAACCCTTACAGATGTTCTTAGTGACCAAGTTAACCCCAGTTTATTCAAAGACCGTCTGGTAATTATTGGTACCACAGCGGCTAATATCCCTCCAGGTGGCTTTTATACACCCTACAGCACTTTGCCAGATCAACCAGCTAGAATGCCTGCTCTGTTTATTCATGCACAGATGGCAAGTCAACTCATCAGTACAGTGTTGGATGGGCGACCCTTGATTTGGTATTGGCCCGACTGGGCGGAATTTATTTGGGTATGGGGCTGGTCGCTATTAGGTGGTGTTTTAGCATGGCGGTGGCAAAATCCGCTGCTTTTGCTAGTGGTGGGAACGATAACTCTATTTGGCTTAGTAGTAATCTGCGTTGCTTTATTTTTACAAGCTGGATGGGTGCCATTAATCCCTCCTGCTCTTGCTTTGGTAATTAGTAGTATCTGTGTGATTGCTTATACTAGCTACCAAAATCAGCGGCAAACTCAGGTGATTGTTCTGCAAGTTGAAAAACAACAAGAAGCGATCGCTCAATTAAATGTACTCTTAGAAGATAAAACAGCAATTCCCGACTCGTCTGTTGACTTTCTTCCCCCAATTGATTCACCAGAAACAAAATCAGGTGATTTGCTTTTGAGTGGACGCTACAAAATCTCTAAAACTCTTGGTGCAGGTGGATTTGGTCGCACTTATTTAGCACAGGATACTCAACGACCGGGTAATCCTACTTGTGTAGTTAAAAAGTTAATGCCAGCTCGCCAAGATGCACGATTTTTGCAAGTCGCCCGCAGATTGTTTCATAGTGAAGCTGAAATTTTAGAAATTTTGGGTAAACATCATCAGATTCCTGAACTACTTGCTTATTTTGAAGATAACCAAGAATTTTATTTAATCCAACAATATATTGAGGGACATACCCTAAGCGAAGAATTACCACCCGTACAAAATGTCCAAAACGAATCATTTGTGATGGAAATGCTCAAACAAGTTTTAGAAGTTCTAGAATTTGTTCATCAACATCGAGTGATTCATCGGGATCTTAAACCGACTAATATTATTAGATGCGCTCAAAATAATCGCTTGGTATTGATTGACTTTGGTGCTGTCAAATTGATGCAACCGCCGAGTAGTGAGCAAACAGAATTAGCGACAGTAGCCATTGGGACACGGGGTTATGCACCTCCAGAACAATTTGCCGGTCATCCCCGCTTATGCAGTGATATTTATGCTTTAGGAATGATTGCTATTCAAGCCATCACTGGGATACCACCGCAAGAACTTCATCCAGATCCAGAAACGGGTAATGTGATGTGGCGGCAAACCGTGCAAGTGAGTGAAGAATTAGCGGCAATTTTAGATAAAATGGTTTGCTATCATTTTAGCGATCGCTATCAATCAGCCACCGCAGTTTTACAAGATTTAAAACGTTTTTCAACTAAATAATTATGATGTCCGGCTAATTAGTTATAATTCCCTTTCTCTATGCAGAAAGCCCAAAAACCCCTCCCCTCTGCACCTCTGCCCCTCTGCCCCTCTGCGGTCTTAATGATAAGTCTTTAACCGGACATGATATTATCTGGGCGAAGCCAGAATGGGATGGGATTGCTTCTGACTGTTTGAGCCTGCCTTGTTCCTGCGCCCTCTTATCTGCTTATCCCATTCCCTATGCCTAAAAACTTCATCCTCTTGTGGATAGGGTTTTTCATTTTGGAGCTTTCTAACTAGTCTGCCAAGTTTATCCTCAAGCCGATCAGCAGAGCCAAGGGTTATTCGGAGTTGATTTAGAATAGGTCTTACAATCAGATGAATTTGACTATCGTGGATGTAGTCTTTTGCCTGGGCTTGCATCGAAGCATAGGTCAGCAGATATTGCGGTGATTCTGTGACGATTTCCTCGCAGACTTGCTCAATCAAGCACTTTATCACATATTCCATTACCATAGGTTGCTGTGTGAATCCTCCAGTATTGCTTTCTATCAAGCTACGCCAGCGTAAAGATTCGAGGACTGAGATTAACTTAGGCTTAGGCAATATTGGTGTAAAAGCTGTTTGCAATTCTGTCGAGGAAAGCTTGCCCCGATTAATTGCCAGCCAGTACATCACTTGCTGCTCAGACGTAGAGAGTCTTTTGAATTGTTGTTCTAGAAGATTGCCAATGCCCTGAAATACGGTTGTGCCTTCAGCAAAGAAGCAGGCGATGTTACCTTCATGTAAGTCCCGAATGGAAGTGGCGGCAATTTTCAAAGCTAGGGGATTACCACCGTAACATTCAACCAGTTGGCGGGTTTCGTCCTCGGAGCCTGATAGCCCTTTGAGTTTCAGAATTGTTTGCCCAGCTGCGACTTCTAATCCTGATAAAGCAAGGGTACGGACTGGCAAAGCATCACCTTCCAAGGCGGCGATTTCATTAGGTTTTTCTCGGCTGGTGAGCAGGACACAGCTTTGATGCCCAGTCTCTCCCAATCGCCATAGGAGTTCACCGTAGGATTCGTAGCCCTCACGGTAACAGCCAGTCCCTGTACCTTGCTGCAATAATGTGTCGAAATTATCCAGAATCAGCAAGCATCGAGATTTGCGGAGATACTCGATTAAACAAGTAATTTGCTCATGGGGGGAAGCAGGCAATGTGGTAACTTGCTGATGAGAAAGGATTTTGATGTAGTCTGTCACCTTGTTATAGAAAAAGGGTGCGTGCCTGAGCGATCGCCAAATCACATATTCAAATTCTCCCTGCAATTGTTCTGCTAACTTCACCGATAGCGCGGTTTTACCGATACCACCCATACCTAACAGTGTGACTACACGAGCGCGTTGTTTACCGCCGCAGGCATCTCTCACAATCCATTGGCTGAGGGTTTCTAATTCTGTAGTACGTCCATAGAACTGGGAAACGTCGATTGCTTCTCCCCAATTTGTATAGTTCGTAAAGGGTTGAAAGTTTAAGGTTGAGGAGGTGTTTATGTCCTGTTGTCGCTGTGCAGTTCGCTTCAGCACTCCTTGCAGGTTATTTTTGGTAACTTTTTCGCCCAAAGCTTGAGAGAGCGATCGCCATAATTCCGAGCCAACATCTTTGATGTGACCGGGGTCATAAGTGACTGCTCGCGCCATTTCGAGATAAGTTTTTCCTTCCCAAGCGTAGCGAAATACAATCTCTTGCGCTCTCGTTAAGCGTCCTCGTTCCAATAATTGCTCAACTATCGCGATCGCTTCTTCAACCGTCATTTATTTCGGTAGTAATACAGGCTCACTACAATATTCACACCATAAACTTGATTTTTTGTAAAAAGTTTACGTAAATCTACGAAAAAGAACCCGACCTTTTCCCGACCTTTTCCGACCGACAAGCTTGATACTAGCCCTTTAGAATCTATGTAAGATCAAAGCGATCGAGAATCTAACTAAATTATTTATTGAGGTCAAAGACATGGCTTATTACTATTACGGCACAAGCGGAAATGATTATCTAAACTACACTGGTTCAGACAGTGTTTTTGCCTATGCTTATGAGGGAAATGATACTATCTATGGCAATACTAACGACGATTACCTCTATGGATATAGCGGCAATGACTACCTATATGGTTGGACAGGTAACGATGTCTTATACGGAGACTCTGGTAGTGACAACTTATATGGTGGAGCTGGTAACGATACTTTATACGGTTCTAGCTCAACTGCCTACGACGGTTATGAATATGATGTCTTAAATGGTGGCGATGGCTACGATAGGTTTGTTTTAGGTACATCCTATGATGGAAACTATTATCAGGGAGGTGGCTACGCTACGATACAAGACTACAATCCTACGAATGACTATATCCAACTGAAAGGAAGTGCAAGTTCTTTTTATCTTGGTACTGCAAATTATGAAGGAACTAGTGACCTTGATACACTCATATATCAGAATGATGGTGACTTGTTAGCAGTAGTTCAAGATCGGACTGATATACAGTTAACCAGCTATTATGTCAGCTTTGTTTAGTCCTACTACAGTTGGGAAATAACTCTACAGTTTCAAATCTTTGATGACTTTAGAGCAACGCAATTTCAGCTCGCTCCTCAGCTTTATTTATCTGAATTTACACTCTTGTATTTACAACCAAGGAAGTTAAAACTCCACTTGTGAGAGGAGCATTTAAATTGCGGAAATTTGATAACTCTCATTCTCTAACCCAGTCTTTTAAGAGGTTATTTGAAAAGCATTATTGCTTACATCTGAACCTCAAAAATCTACCCCCCTAGCCCCCATTCCTTACTAGTGAATGGGGGTTTCAAATTCAAAGGCTTTTGAATACAAAGCAATACGGTTCATTTAAGGATAATTGGTCTTTCAAAACGCGATAAATCACATCTCTACATGAGGGTTTTGTTGCTCATTCTGAACTGTATTGAGATATAAAGCGTTTACTCCTGAATTCAGAATTCTGCTGTATCAATTCACTTCTAATGCACCCAAAGCTTTTAAAGTTGCTACCTCTGCCTCAGTCAACCCTTTCACCCCAGTAATAATCATGCCTTCATACGGGCGGGCTGGTCTTAACGTTTGCCGACATTGCCCCGTAGTAATATCCCAACAGTTGATTGTTTCATCCCAACTACTACTGAGAAGAGTTTGAGCATCTGGGACTAGACTAAGCGACCACACCCAATTGAAATGATTCTGTAGTGTAGCAAGGCAGTCTCCAGTAAGTGTATTCCAAATTTTGATCGTGCGATCGCCACTACTGCTAATCATGCGATCGCCATTATCGACGAACAGAATACAAAGTATCTGGCTGGTATGCCCAGAAAATGTACGCAGACAAACCCCTGTGTCAATGTCCCACAGTCGTACCAAGGAGTCATCACCACCAGTAGCAACATATTGACTATCTGGACTCACTGCAACTGCCCAAACACGGTTTGAGTCTGCCTCCCAACTATGAAGACAGGTTCTTGTTTCCATATCCCAGCGTTTAACTATCTTTTCATAGCCACTGCTGAAGAGAGTTTTTCCATCAGGGCTAAAGGCGATCGCCAACACAGAACCAGGATGACCTTGCAATGTTTGCCAACATTCACCAGAACGCACATCCCATATCTTGATTGTATGGTCGTAGCTAGCACTAGCAAGAAAATTACTGTCTGGACTAAAAGCAACTGCCCAGACCCAACTATCGTGACCATGCAAAGTTTTAAAGCATTGCCCTGTATGGGGACTCCAAAGCTTAATAGTCCGATCTGCACTGGCGCTGGCCAGCAACTCTCCATTGGGACTGAAGGCGACAGAGAAAATTCGATTGCTATGTCCATGTAATACACGAAACGGCTGGAGGTCAAGCTTTAAGTGTTGCGGGGCATTGACATCCCAGAGTTTGATTGTCTGGTCTTCGTGTCCACTAGCAAGTAAGTTTTGCTGCCAACTGTATGCGATCCCATAAACAGCATTACTGTGTCCTTGGAAGGTTTTAGTACACTGTCCTGTCTGAAGTTCCCAGACTCTAGCTGCGTGGTCATCTCCACCACTAGCAATTAAGTGTCCTTGAGGGTGAAAAGCAACTGACCAAATTCGATTTGTATGCTTTTCCAGTGTATCCAGACATTTCCCTGTGTTTATATCCCAAATCTTCACAGTTTGGTCATAGCTGCCACTTAAAAGCTGTTCACCCTTGGGGCTATACGCTACCGAGGTTACAACCCCTGCGTGTCCCTGCAAGGTCAGCAAACACATCCCGCTATGTAAATCCCACACTTTCACGGTTTGATCGAAACTGCCGCTTGCTAATATTTGCCCTTCTGGACTGAAAGCGATCGCTTTTATCCAGTGCTGATGCCCTTCTAAGTTTTGCACACAGCATCCAGTTACTAAATCCCACAGCTTGATTGTGTTATCTTCACCAGCCGTTGCTAAAATTTGAGCTGCGGGATGAAAAGCTACACTCCACACACAAGCATGATGTCCTTCTAGAGTTTGCACACATTTGCTTGTAGCTAGATGCCAGACTTTAACTGTGTAGTCATAGCTAGTACTAGCAAGGAATTCACCGTCAGGACTCCATGCGATCGCTGTGACAATGCTAGTGTGACCACATAGCGTTTTAAAACATTCTCCTGTGGTAATGTCCCAAAGTTTAATTGTATGATCCTGACCGCAACTAGCTAAAACTGAATGCACAGGGCTAAAAGCAATATTCCAGACCCAACTGTTGTGTTCTTTACAGCTAAATAGTTGTTTACTATTGGTAACATCCCAAACATTAATTTCACCATTTGTATCACTGGTAGCAAGGCAGCGCCCATCTGAACTAAAGGCAACGCTAGTAATGCCGCCAAAGGTCGCAGCAAAAACACAATCTTGAAAGTTGGTTTGGCTAAAGTTCACCCGATGTAAGTTGAGCGAGCGCAAATCGCAGTTACGGATAGTGAGATGCGAAAAATCATACCCTGTCAAATCAGTTTCTAATTGTGCCAGTAAATTCAGCAGATTGCCGCCACCATACCCAACTGGATCTATAGCTTCATTTTGGAGCTTTCTAACTAGTCTGCCAAGTTTATG
Organism: Nostoc sp. DedQUE12b; assembly: GCF_034530835.1. Classification (NCBI taxonomy): domain Bacteria; kingdom Bacillati; phylum Cyanobacteriota; class Cyanophyceae; order Nostocales; family Nostocaceae; genus Nostoc; species Nostoc sp. DedQUE12b. The sequence goes on from NZ_JAVRCI010000005.1 coordinate 102,486, forward strand.
CTCAAGCTGATGAGCAGAGCCAAGGGTTATTTGTAGCTGATTTAGGATAGGCCGCACAATCAGGTGAATTTGACTATCGCGGATGTAGTCTTTTGCCTGGGCTTGCATCAAAGCATGAGTCAGCAGATATTGCGGTGATTCTGTGACTATTTCCTGGCAGACTTGTTCAATCAAGCACTCTGTCACGTATTCCATAACGACAGGTTGCTGTGTGAATCCTCCAGTATTGCTTTCTATCAAGCTACACCAGCGTAAAGATTCGAGGACTGACATTAACTTAGACTTAGGCATTGTTGGTGTGAAGACTGTTTCCAATTCTGTCGAGGAAAGTTTCTCCCGATTAATTGCTAGCCAGTACATCACTTGCTGCTCCAAGGCGGAGAGTCTTTTGACTTGCTGCTCTAAGAGATTGGCAATGCCCTTAAATACAGTTGTGCCTTCAGAAAAGAAATTGGCGATATTGCCTTCATATAAGTCCTGAATGGAGGTAGCGGCAATTTTCAAAGCTAGGGGATTACCACGGTAACACTCAACTAGTTGGCGGGTTTCTTCTTCGGAACCTGATAGACCTTTGAGTGTCAAAATTGTTTGTCCGGCTGCAACTTCTAATCCTAATAAAGCAAGGGTACGAACTGGCAAAGCATCACCTTCCAAGGCGGCGATTTCATTAGGTTTTTCTCGGCTGGTGAGCAGGACACAGCTTTGATGCCCAGTCTCTCCCAATCGCCATAGGAGTTCACCGTAGGATTCGTAGCCCTCACGGTAACAGCCAGTCCCTGTACCTTGCTGCAATAATGTGTCGAAATTATCCAGAATCAGCAAGCATCGAGATTTGCGGAGATACTCGATTAAACAAGTAATTTGCTCATGGGGGGAAGCAGGCAATGTGGTAACTTGCTGATGAGAAAGGATTTTGATGTAGTCTGTCACCTTGTTATAGAAAAAGGGTGCGTGCCTGAGCGATCGCCAAATCACATATTCAAATTCTCCCTGCAATTGTTCTGCTAACTTCACCGATAGCGCGGTTTTACCGATACCACCCATACCTAACAGTGTGACTACACGAGCGCGTTGTTTACCGCCGCAGGCATCTCTTACAATCCATTGGCTGAGGGTTTCTAATTCTGTAGTACGTCCATAGAATTGGGAAACGTCGATTGCTTCCCCCCAATTTGTGTAGTTCGTGAAGGGTTGAAAGTTTAAGGCTGAGGAGGCATTTATGTTTATGCCCTTTTGTCGCTGTACAGTTCGTTTCAGTACTCCTTGTAGGTTATTTTTGGCAACTTTTTCTCCTAAAGCTTGGGAGAGCGATCGCCATAATTCCGAACCAATATCTTTGATGTAACCACAATCGTAATCGGACTCTACAGCCATGTCTAAGTACGTCTGTCCTGCCCAAGATTGACGAAATACAATCTCTTGAACTTTTGTTAAGCGTCCCCGTTCTAATAATTGCTCGACTAGTGCGATCGCCTCTTCAACCGTCATTTATTTTCGTAACAATACTAAGTTAACTACGATATTCGCACCATAAGCTTTATTTATTAAAAAAGTTTGCGTAAATCTACCAAGAAGATCCGACTTTTTTCCGACTTTTTCTGACTATCGAATTTTACACCAGGCAGTAGAGTATTTGGATAAGCAGTATTCATATCCCCAACTTCTTACAGGGGATATAGGAGAAGCCAAACAAAGTAAGCAATAGGAATGAACAAACAATAAGGAATTGGTTTGACTTTGGCTGCATGAAGTTTTGGAATGATTATAGCTTATTAATTGTTTGCAAACACAAAAATGCTCATGTCCAAATGAACCCATTCCTTAATGAGAATTTCTGTTACCGTTATCCAGCTTAATTTGAGAATCTAATACTATGTTAAAAATCATCCGACGAGAGCTTGTGACTGCTGCATTATTCTTAACAGTTCCAATTGGCGCAATTCTTACTGGTGTTGATATCAAACCTGCATTTGCCGATTGTAATCCCTTTGGCTGTTCACCATCTAGTGTTGCTGAATGTAATCCTTTCGGCTGTCCTAATGGACCATTAGGCCAAGCCTGTACGCCTTTTGGCTGTCCACAATCACCACAACCGATTAGCGCTAGTGACGATCAAATACCTGGACGTAAACGTTTAATTAGATGTATAAGAATATTGCGGCGTGAAGAAGTTGTTGGTAGGAGAGAGGCTGATAATGTTTGTGAATCTTTAATAAGATATGAAAGGATCTCTGATTGTGTTCAAGAATTAAGGAGTGTATCAAGACGAGAATTAAGGAGACGTGAAGCTAGCAATATTTGCGAAAGAATATTGTAATATAATCGCCGAGCCTCTAGTGTGCTTTAACGGAATATAACGCACCTTTTTTATCTGATCCAAAAAGCAACTCAAACAGTTTTATGCGCTTTGATTTGTGCGTTAAGTTATTTGCTGGTTGGGTGGATTAAAGCGAAACCCAACAGTAAATTCTCTCACTACACGATAAGTTTATGCGATCGCACTTGCAAATATACGCTGATTTTGTGCGATCGCCATAATTTCGACTTGGGATGAAATAGCTGAGAGCGATCATCCCCTTCTAATAATTAGTCAACTAGTGCGTAGACGCGTAGCGGCTTGTCGTTAGACATCGCTTCTTCAACCGTCATTTCTTTTCGTGAGAATACTAAATTAACTCTGATATTCGCACTATAAGCTTTATTTCTTCAAATATATTAAGTGAATATACGCAGAATCTATGCAGATGGTACATAGAATCGGGTGCATAAAAAGTATAAATACTCCTCATACTCCTCCTATTTATAACTTCGTCTCACGCACCCCATAAGGTGATTTAAGTGTGACAAACAGCTTTAGTCCTGATGCTAAAAAGATCCGACTTTTTCCGACTTTTTCCGACCGTCAAACTTTATACCAAGCATTAGAGTATTTAGATAAGCAGACATGAGGAACTATCTATGAAACTTAAAACCAAATTTTTACCTGGTATAGTGTTTATTATCTCTAACCTATTATTGTCATTTTCTGTTGACTCTAAGCCTAGTAACGCGCAGGCAACTGGTGTTTTTATCAATAACTTACTAAGCGGAAAATGCATTGATGTAGGTGGCGCTCCGGGTACAGATAATGGAGCACCATTAGTGCTTTGGGATTGCGAATTATCTAATCTTAATGCTGATAACGGTTCACCTACAGACCATAGATGGATACTAAGAAATGATGGATTTATCGTAAATGAACTTTCCGGAAAATGTCTTGATGTAGCTGGATATCCTGGACGTTCTAACGGTTCAAAGTTGATTATTTATGACTGTGAGTTTGGCAATCCACGTACAGATCAAAGGTGGACATTTACAAGCAATGGATTTATCAGGAATAGACTTTCTGGAAAATGTATTGATGTAGCTGGCGCTCCAGGTAGAGAGAACGGCGCACAATTACAACTTTGGGATTGTGAACTATCTGGACGTAATGCTGATAACCGTTCACGTACAGACCAAAAGTGGACAGTCCAGTATTGATGATTATAAAAAATCATCAACCATAGATCAATGCGGTCGCACCAAATAATTCTGTTATTGAAAGTGCGATCGCACTTTCCCTTACACGATAATTTTAGGTGATCGCACTTTCCATTACATGATTGTTTGGTGCTATTCCGTAGCCTCTCATAGAGAAGCGATCGCTTTGCCAAACTAATAACTTGGTAATTCACAGTATTTTTGGAAAAACAACCCTATGAAATTGTTAAAAACTCTTTTCTCTATTGGAGCTATTTCTGCCATATCTACTGGCTTTTTGAGTAGTATTGTTGAAGTACCATCATCTGCTGTTTATGCTTTTCCAAAATTACAAACGATACAAACTCAGGCTCTTGGAACTTACGTGCTCAAGACATACCTAAATGGACGGGTTCTTGATTTTAGTAACAGCGCAAAGCAGGGAGAACCAGTACTTTTGGTTAACAAGCATCGTGGAGAAAGCCAACAGTGGCAATTAATTCGTTTAGAAAATGGATATTACATTATCAAATCGATAGTTAATGAGAGAGTGTTAGATTTTAGAAATGCTCAGAACAATAAAGAACCTTTAGTTATTGCAAACGAACACGGTAAAGATAATCAGCAATGGGAACTTAAACAATTATCAAACGGCAGATATTTGATTAAATCTAAACTTACTGGGCGTGTTCTTGATTTTAGAAATAACGATAATAATCGTGAGCCTGTGCTTTTGGTTGATGAACATAGAGGCCACAGTCAACAATGGATTCTTGAGAAAATTTAGTGACAGCATTGACGCAATTATTTTATGCTAAAAGGAATAAAAACTGCGATGAAACCTTTGACAACTGCTTCATATTTTCTAGTATTAAATTTACTGGTTACTGGTTTTAATATTCAGGAGGTTAAAGCCGAACCATTTAATGGTGTATGTAATGATCCTTGGGTCACTGGGGCAGTTAGCCAAGTTGCTAAAAGAAGTCCTCTAGGTCAAGGCAATAGAGGTGAATGCAACATTCGATTATATGGCAATGGTCGCTGGAGTAACTTCCCAGATTTGCTCAATAAAGTAAAGAAAGCTTTTGCATCCTACGCACCTGGAGTATGCCGAGACCCTTGGATTACTGGGGCAGTTAGCCAAGTTGCTAAAAGAAGTCCTCAAGGATACGGTGAATTAGGAGAGTGTGACATGTATCGGTATGGCAATGGTTCTTGGAGTGATTATGCCGATGGTTCTTGGAGTGATTATGCCGATCTTGTTAGGAAGATTCGTGCTACCTTTGCTAAATGAGGAATTCCCTCAAACTGGCACGGATCTAGCGAAGACACTAACTTGAAAATCGCCTATTAGTTGTAGCAACCTGCAATTATAAATGGACAATTGCTAACACTTTAGAGCAAATTTTCCGAAGCCAAAGCTTTTTTGTCCAAAGTCCAATCAATTAAAAGCTAAAGCAAGTTAGGCCTACAGAAATCTTTCTAGCTTACTTAGACGTGAAGGTAAAATTCCAAAAGCCCTGATTGCTAGTTGTAAAGCCATAGAGTTAGATCCTTGTCATTGAGATTCCCGACTTATTCAAGAGGTCAGGGATCTAGTCTCCAACTTTCTACGCCACGATGATTTTGTGCGATGCCTGCGGTGTTCTCGTTGCGATCGCGATGATTTTGAGTTGAGGTGAAATAGGTGAGAGCGATCGCTTTCTCAAACTAATAACTTAGTAATTCAATTTTAGGCGATCACTTCGATTCTTGGCTGCAAGCAAGGCAACCTGTTCAGCATGACATTGAGATTAAATAGGATCACCCGTTCCAAAGCAACCTATATCTCTGGAATGAAAATCAACTTGATTCTGGATAAGGTTACTCCCTCTCCCAATATTCAATACTATTAACCTTCATAAAATTAAATAATTATGGTTATGCGTTATCGCCTCATTGCCTTTCTATCGACTGGTTTTCTGATACTTCAAACTTCCCCTATTCTTGCTCAAAACCTTCGTGCTGACCTACAACAAGCTCTTAATGCCAAAGATTGGAGCCGCGCCATTGAAATCGTAGACAAACTAATTGCACAGTCGCCAACAGAAGCCCCACAGCTACAAGAATACAAAGCGCAATTGCAAAAACGTTTCTCAGAAACGCCTGCAAGCTCGCCATCCTCAAAAACTGAAACTTATTTGATTAATGGTTACGCTCCAGATATATTGGGAGGTTCACCAATCTTACTATCAGGAAGTTTTACAATTCCAAAGAATCATGATGATGTCATTGATATTTCAGAACTATCTGATTTTAATTTAACTTTCAATTATGACCACATGAATATTTCATGTGACTTACCTGCACTAAAAAATTTTTCATTATTAGATTCTCAAGGATATATTCAAAAATCTAGAGAATATGGAATGAAGATTCCTGTGGAGCTACTTAAATTCAAACTGAATTGTCAAAGTGAAAATGTGGAATTTTCTTTATCAAACTTACAACTTAAAGCAAAAATAAAACATCGGCATAATTATTCTCAAACAGAGCAAAGTACTCAATCAACAGGAATGGAAGTAACTTACTCAGCAGGTACATCATCTGGAACGACTGAGTTTGAAACCACTGTTAGGATGTTATTTATTCAACCGCAGTAATTATATATATATTAATATTAAGTAAGCGCAATTTTTTAGCAAAAAAAATCGCCCCCTGAATTCAGGAGGCGGATCACCAAGGTGGTGTAGAGACGCGAAATTCCGCGTCTCTCGTTTTAACTAGCAACGTATTCTTTGACATTGGCACGACGGCGACGCAGATGAGCCAAAGCTTGATGTTCTAACTGACGAACGCGTTCGCGGCTGAGATTCAATCTCTCACCAACTTTCGCCAATGACATTTCATTACCATCTTCTAAACCAAAGCGTAAAGCTACAACTTCTCGCTGTTGCGGGGTTAGTTCTGCTAGCAGGTTGTTCAAGTCTTGGCGTAAGAATTCCTGATTGGTGTAATACTCTGGTGATGGGCCATCATCTTCGAGCATTTCTTGCAACTCAGTATCCTGGTTCTCACCAACTCGCACATCCAAAGACACTGGTTGACGAGCCATATTCAGGTACTCGCGAATCTGAGCAGGTTCTAGTTCCAGTGCTTTGGCAATTTCGGCTGGAGTCGGCGATCGCCCCAAGCTTTGAGCTAACTCGCGCTGCACTTTTTTGATTTTGTTCAGTTTCTCGGTAATGTGGATCGGTAAGCGAATAGTCCGACCTTGTTGAGCGATCGCCCGAGTAATTGCTTGGCGAATCCACCAGTAAGCGTAAGTCGAGAACTTATAACCCCTCATCGGGTCAAATTTCTCCACGCCCCGCTCTAATCCTAGTGTTCCTTCCTGGATTAAATCCAGAAACTCCATATTTCGCTTTTGATACTTTTTAGCAATAGCAACAACCAAGCGCAAATTCGCTTCGATCATCTTTTGCTTTGCCCGCTTACCTTGTGCCACCGTTTGTTGCACATCGGTTTCCGATTGTTTAACGTGATCGGCCCACTCTGAAATATCCGGTTCGCGTTGCAACTTCTTCGCCAAAGCTTCCTTGGCGTCGATCAGCGTCATCATTTGTTGCACTTGCTTTCCAAAGACAATTTCTTGTTCGCGGGTTAGCAGTGGTACACGACCAATTTCTCGCAGATAGGTTCGCACCATATCAGCCGTGAATTTGGTGTTGAGGTTTTCCGTTTGGGTATTGACAGTAGGCATTGGTGCGATGTCCTCTACTTCGTAAAGATAATGTATGTTTTATTACTAAAATGGAGGGGGAAAAGTAGTACATTTATCACGAGATGTAGGGAGCTACCAAAAGAAATTAATTGATACAGCCGTTGTTAAGACGGTCAGCCCCCAATGATAGGTTCCCCTACCTTCCCTAAATTTTCAATCTTTTATAAGCACGCTGGTTATTTTTGAGAATTATTCTCTTGGACAGTTAGTAACACCGACTGGTAAATCTGAAGTCGGTATGAGTTCTACTTAACTTATGATACGATAAATCAGGCAAATAGTAAACTATCTTAAGATAAAACCTATCATTATAATTCAAAAGCAGTCGTTATAGAAAAAATTTTAAATTTCCTTGAAATTACTGACTATATCTATAGTGACGCCAAAAACCCCTCTTCTGTTGCCAAAAACTAGCCGGATAACCGAACTTTATTTGCTCTCACAATGGAGGGATGTCACGAATTCGTCATTTGTCATTGGTCATCGGTCACTTGTACTGAGCGTAGTCGTTGGCGCAGCCTCTCCAAGAGTTGTATTTGTCATTAGTCACTTGTACCGAGCATCTCAACTTCGCTCGATGGAGCCGGAGCCGAGGTAAGCCCTGGCGCAGCCTCTCCAAAAGTTGTATTGGTCATTTGCAAAGGACAAGGGACAACTGACAAATGACAATCTAAAATCCCAGGTCGGCTTTGGCTAGTTCCGCAGCGGCGAATACTTCTGCGTCAGGTTTTTCTTCCCAGGCAGGCTCACCAATTTCTGCGTAAAAAGTTGCGTCGTAAGGTCGGGTACGTACTACTACTGGCATAGGAACAGCATGACCCAATATTAAAGCTTGTTGTTTCGAGTCTAGCTTTGCCAATACCGATCGCAGTCCGCTACCACCAGATACACCTGTAAAAATCGCGTCAATGTCTTTTTCATCATTCAGCAAAGCGGTAATGCGAGTCCCAATTTGCGACATAACTTCATTATCTATGCCTGATGGACGTTGATCAACTACCAAAAGTGTGACAAAATACTTCCGCAGTTCGCGGGCAATAGTCCCAAAGATAGTACTTTGGACGATAGCCGGGTCAAGGAAACGGTGCGCCTCTTCAATGGTAATCATCAATGGCGTTGGGCGATCGCTAGGGTTTTTGCTTTGCAGGAATTTATCTGCTTTCTTGACGTAATGCTCGTGAATACGTCGGGTGATCATATTTGTCACCAACATATAAGAGAGCATATTAGACTGGGAACCAAATTCTATCACAACATTCTTCCCAGATTCCAGGCACTGGACAATTTTACTAATGTAATTCTGGGGGCAAACTGCTCGCATATACTTCAAGCTATCCATCCGCAAGAGTTTGCGCTGCAATGCCATAATCGAGCCTTTGTGTCCGCGCTTCTCGTCGCAAAACACCTCGATTTCTTCGTTAGTCATATTCAACAACTGGACAATCCAAGACTTGCCAAATTCGCTATACAGAATATTGGCGTTATCTAAGGCTGCGTCAGAGAGTCCTAAATCTCGGCTACATAACTTAATATCTTCAACTTCTATTTGCTCGTAACTCAAATAAAGTTCTTGAGCATCACGCACACCACGACGCTTTGTTGATTCCGGGTCGAGGGTATAAACTTCCACTTTACTAGGAAAAAGTTGCTTTAAACCTTTAACTGTATTGACGTTCTTACCTTCTGCAACGGCTTCCCACCCATACTCAGAGTGCATATCAAAAATCAAGTTTACTGCCGCATTTTTACGGATAACGCCAGCTAAAAGCAGCCGCGTTAGAAAGGATTTCCCAGTACCAGATTTACCAAAAACCCCATTACTCCGTTCTACAAAGCGGTTTAAATCGATGCAAACGGGCACATCCATATCCAAAGGTTTCCCAATGGAAAAGTTGCGCCTTTGGGGGTCATCTTCCCAACCAAATACCCGGCGAAAATCGTCAACACTTGCTTCGTAAACTTGACTAAAGTGGCTAGGAATAGTTTTAACAGGCAACAATTCTATCGTCGTGCTGGTTTGTGGCATAAATGAAGCCAAACCCGTCACCGATGGGAGGAAAGGATTTGCTGATTTGCCATTTGTTGGGGAGAAAGATTCTTCAGTTTCGGGAGTGAACATCAACATCGGCGCGAGGTTGATAGTACCGTAAGTACCACTTCCGGCTAAAACATCTCGTAAAAAAGTGTCTTCCCAACTCGGGGGATTAGCAATAATTCGGGCATTAGCAGCTCCTAATGCTACATCTGTCAGCATACAAAAAAAACGCGATCGCATCCCTTGCACAACAAGAAACTTGCCCACTCGCATATCTTCCACAGAAATGTCAGGATGCAATCGTACTTCTAAACCTTCAGTTAGAGAACCTTGAATGACCGAACCTAATGGCTGTGCCGAATTCATCTGATTAGTCATTTGTCATTTGTCATTTGTCATTGGTCACTTGTACTGAGCGACTTGCCTTGACTTGTGCCCAGCGAAGTCGAAAGGAGTCGAAGTATTGGTCATTTGTTTTTTCTCCATCCCCTATGCCCAATTCCCCATGTCCAATTATCTAATCAATCTGAATCGAGGTTGGCGCACTTCCTGTTGATGGAGTGGTACTAATTAACGGTTTGCGGAATTGGGCGTAAAGGCGATCGCGCCAAGTGAAGAATGGTTCATAATCTATATTCTCGGCAAAGATTGGCAATCCTTTACCTCTGATAGAAGCTGGTAAATCCAGATAAGGCCCAGAGGGGAACTTGAGCAATATGGATAATCCAGCCACCGCTAAGTCAGCTAAAGTCGGCTCATCTCCTGTTAAATAAGGACTATCTGCCAATAATAACGTCAAGGCTTCCAAGTCTTGTTTTAGGGATGCGATCGCTGACTGTATCACATCTGGGCTGTAACCTACGCCAAAACCCAACACTGACAGTAAGTCACTAGGTACTCCTTGAACCAGACTTTTAAATATATCGGGTGTTGAGGTGGGTAATAATGACTTACGGAAATTTTGATCTTGACTTACGGCTGCAAATAGTGCTTTGCGACCTTTGATGCCTATGGACTCATCCGCCCATTCTTCTATTAATAAAGTTAAACCCCGTTGTTTAGGATCTCGCGGTATTATGGGGCGATCGGGATACTCTAAGTCTAAATACTTAGCTATTTCCGTAGAATCCGCAATATATTTATTACGATCCTTTAATACAGGCACTTGTCTTTGACCAGTCAGCCGGAACAGTTCCACTTGTCCAATTCCAGGCGTAACCTCTATTTTGCGGTAATCTAGTCCTTTAAAATCTAGAATTAGGCGCACTTTCTCTGAGTATTGAGAGAGTTCCCATTGGTATAATTCCAGCATGTGTTCTATCTCTTGTAACTGGTCAACTTATTAACTTTACAATTGTATCTTTAGTTTAAGTAATTTTGATTGGTATTAGTTGGTTAGCTGTCTATTTAATTGACATTAGGGTTTAACCGATGCCTGATTTTTGGCAAAATTTATTGATTAAAAAAATATTGTTTTCTGATTGATTAAAATATAAATAACTAAGTAATTTAATTCAGTATATATAAATAAATAAAGCTAACTCCTCATTCGTGGCCCTTCAACACTTACTTCAATTTTTGTCAGGGTTAGCCTACGTTAAAATATTTCGGTAATTAATTTCTGTGTTTTTGCTGAATAATTAATGGTTAATTCTAAAATATAGCCTTCTTCTCTATGTAATTCAGGATTTATGAATCAACTATTATTTCCCGTACAACTCTGTATCTAAATTGTCTTTTTAAGTATAATTTTTTCTGAAGCTCATTGTAACTCATAACTTGTAGAGGTAAGATTTTCACACTTTCTGAGAATTTTCGCTACACGAGTGGGATTTTTAAATTTTCATGTGATAGAGAAAATTTGCTCAATTTACATGAAATATATGGTAGATATATTGCATACTTAACAGCGTGAATCGAGGTTAAATATTTTACCTTACTAGCACAAACTCTTCTATAGAAAAATCTTACTTCCCTCTTGAGTTAGATTTTGTGCATAGCAAAATGTTATAAATCTTTATGTAATGTGTGGACAAAAAGAAAAACAAAATTTATGAAGACAAATTACAGCAAATTGCTGACCACGTTGGCAGGCATAGCAGGATTTACTAGTTTCAGCGTCCTCATTACTTTACCATCTGATGCGAAAGAGGTACTAAATCCTAACCCCAGTATTTTCAACGAAGCTCCTTATAACCAAGGTCAACGCCTTCAAGCAAACAATCAATACACACCTGCTGAAGCCGTTTCCCAAATAGAAAAGGGCAATGCCAAACGCAAACCAGTAGCACAGAGAAGTGGTGCAACGTTAAATCCCAAACCAAGTATTTTCAACGAGCCTCCCTATAACCGTGGTGGTGGTAGTGTTACACCTACTGAACCTACACCCGTCACCCCAGGTACTCCACCCACTGAGACACCGACCACAACTCCACCAGCACCAGGGGCAAGCAGCAATCAAGGCAAAAACTTGTTAGCTTTGGCAGAGTCAAACGCTTCCTTTACCACCTTGACCAAGGCTTTGAAAGCAGCAGGATTGACCGGAGCTTTACAAGGCAAAGATAACTTAACTATTTTCGCACCCACTGATGCAGCTTTTGCTAAGTTGCCAGCAGATGCTTTGCAAGAATTGTTAAAGCCAGATAACAAAGAAGTATTGCTCAAGATTTTAACTTACCATGTAGTGACTGGTAAGGTACTGTCCACTGATTTAAAGTCTGGCGAAGTTAAAAGCCTTGAAGGTGGCGCAATCAACGTTAAAGTTGATCCGGCTACCGGTGTAACTGTCAATGATGCTAAAGTGACACAGGCAGATATCACAGGTAGCAACGGTGTAATCCATGCAATCGATCAGGTAATTTTGCCTCCTGACTTGTAGTTTTTAGATACCGTATAGCCTGTAGTAGGCCAGGTTTGTATCAAGTATTAATAGGAAAAATCCCGTTCAGATGATAATTTTGGACGGTTTTTTTGTCATAAGCAATGTTTTAAATTTTTTAGAAATTTAAATGTCAGGTGGGTTAGCGCGGAAAGTACCGCCCATCAACAATAGACTTCTTGGCATTTGTCGGGGTAAAGGGGAAGGTGGGGCCCCCTCTGGGGATAAGGGGCAGGGGAAAAGGGTAAAGAAACTCAAAATCCTTTCCCTTTAACCTTTTTCCTTTTCCCTAAGAGTGCAAAAATATATTTTTGCAAGAGGTCTAATCTAATAATGCCGTACTTTCAGCTAACACAATGCCAGTTTCTGAATGGAGGAAGTTTCTGCTCCTAACTCCACTACCTGGATTAGGTTCGGATTACAGACTAGACATTACATCCCGTGCAACTGCTAAAGTCTGCTCAATGTCTTCTTCAGTGTGAGCAAAAGACGTAAACCCAGCTTCAAATTGAGAGGGTGCTAAGTAAACACCGCGCTCTAACATCCCGCGATGGAAGCGTCCGAATTTGGCTGTATCAGACTTTTTCGCATCTTCGTAGTTATGAACTGGGCCAGCGGTAAAGAATAAGCCGAACATGGCGCTGATTTGACCGCCGCAAGCTGCATGACCAGTTTCTTTGGCAATTTGCAGCAAACCATCTGCTAGCTTTTTAGTAATTCGCTCAAGAGACTCGTAAGTACCTGGCTTTTGCAGCAATTCTAAAGTCTTAATCCCAGCAGTCATCGCTAAGGGATTACCAGAAAGAGTCCCAGCTTGATATACGGGACCGGCAGGTGCAACCATTGACATAATATCTCGGCGGCCACCATAAGCCCCTACTGGCAAACCACCACCAATTACCTTACCCAAGGTTGTTAAATCGGGAGTGACGCCAAATTTTTCTTGAGCGCCACCGTAAGCAATGCGGAAGCCTGTCATCACTTCGTCAAATACTAATAACGCTCCATACTCGTGAGTTAGTTCCCGTAATCCTTCAAGGAAACCAGCGTCAGGCGCAATAAATCCAGCATTGCCGACAACTGGCTCAAGAATGACACCAGCAATCTCGTCGCGGTTTTCTTCAAATAAAGCTTTGACTGCTTCTAGGTCATTGAAAGGTGCAGTTAGAGTGGTACTAGTTGCTGATTTAGGAACTCCTGGTGAGTCTGGTAAGCCAAGTGTGGCAACACCAGAACCTGCCTTCACTAAAAACGTATCGGCGTGTCCGTGATAGCAACCTTCAAATTTGATGATTTTGTCTCGGTTGGTGAAAGCCCGCATCAGTCGCAAAACTCCCATACAGGCTTCAGTTCCAGAGTTAACAAATCTGACCATTTCGATGCTAGGAACGGCATCAATGACCATTTCTGCCAAAACATTTTCTAAAACTGAGGGAGCGCCGAAACTGGTGCCTTTTTCTAAAGCTTCATGCAAGGCTGCAATTACTTCTGGATGAGCATGACCGCAAATAGCTGGGCCCCATGTGCCTACATAGTCTATGTATTTATTGCCATCTACATCCCAAATATACGCGCCTTTGACACGATCAAAAACGATGGGTTGTCCGCCCACAGATTTAAAGGCACGAACTGGAGAACTGACTCCTCCGGGCATGAGATTTTGAGCAGCGGCGAAGACTTCTTGTGATTTTGTTGTTTTAATTGTGGTATTTACCAAAGTTCTCTCCTAACAGTGGGCAATAAAAAGCTCTATCTTAGGATAGGGTCAAACACTGCTTAGAATTTCTATCCTATAAAATTAGCGGAACCAAAAAAATAACATTATGTTATGCAAGTCCAATGAAGACTTGACTTTAGATATTTAATTCCAAAAAAATATACCAGCTGCCCTATTCTGAATGGTATCGTGAATCCATAAATTATTCTCATTAGAGCAAACTAGCTGGTATGTCTTCTAACGATTCGCGATCGCTGCATTACACTATCCCGGTTGAGAAAATTCGCTACGATGAACGGGGTCTAGTGCCTGCAATTGTCCAAGACTATCTAGATGGTACTATCCTGATGATGGCGTGGATGAATCAGGAGTCGTTACAAAAGACTTTAGAAACTGAAGAAACTTGGTTTTGGAGCCGTTCCCGGCAAGAATTGTGGCACAAGGGGGCGACTTCTGGGCATATCCAAAAGGTGCAGAGTATCCGTTATGACTGTGATAGTGATGCCCTGCTCATTGGCGTGGAACAATTAGGAGATGTTGCCTGCCATACTGGAGAGCGCAGTTGTTTTCACCAAATAGAAGGAAAAATTGCTGCACCTCCAGGAGATACATTGTCGCAATTGTTTCAAATAATATGCGATCGCCGCGACAATCCTACTGAAAGCTCTTATACCTGTAAACTATTCGCAGGTGGCGATAACAAAATTTTAAAAAAGATTGGTGAGGAAACTGCTGAAGTGGTAATGGCTTTTAAGGATAATGAAGCAGATGCGATCGCAGGTGAAGTGGCTGATTTGCTATATCATACTTTGGTTGCCCTAGCTCACCATCAAGTGGATTTGAAATCGGTATATCGCAAACTCCAAGAACGTCGTCAATAGAGCAAAAAACAAGTCATCTTACCGTGGGGAGTTATGTTACTCAGTCAAAATTCGATTGAGATACTGTAAAATTACCACAGCGATCGCTACACTCAAAATGAAGCCTAGCCAGTAACTATTAGTAATAATTTGTGGTTGGTCTAATGCCCATCCACCCAAAGGATGACCAATAAAAGAGCCAACAGCCCAGCATAAAGCGTTGATAGAAAAATAAACGCCGCGTTGATTTTTCGGGGCTAACTCAGTCACTAAAGAAGCAGCAGATGGGGTGTAAGAGACAATCGCCATAGCAAATACTCCCAATGCCAATATTACCCAAAGCAGATGATGAGATGAGACTGTAGTGCTAAACCAAATTAGTCCGAAACCAATTGCCCAGAAAATAGCGGAAACAGTGAGTGCGAGTGTGTGAGAGCAGCGTTTTAAAATACTGGTGACAGGCAACTGAGAAATAATTGCGAACACTAGATGCCAAGCAAATAGTCCGCTAATGGTAGTTTCAGTAAATCCCTTGGCGGTACTTTCGACAAGGACAAAGTTTTTGAAGTAAAGCGGCAAGGTGCTGTGGATTTGAGAAATATAGATTGTGAAAAATATATTAACCGCGATGTAGACTAAAAAACGCCTATCTCTTAATACTGCCATCCAAGAAACAAAAAGTTCTGTTTTTTCAGATTCCTCTATCTGCTGTTCAGTTTCACTAATCCCTAAATAGACAACTCCAAAAAACACCATAAAAGAGATAGCATCAATCACAAATAACCAGCGATAACTCCCAATTATCGCAATCAAAAACCCAGCCAGCAGAATTCCGATCGCTAACCCCAGATTATCAGCTAGTCTAGCGATCGCAAAAGTTTCGCGGCGATTGTCAATTTGGCTAGCGTCAGCAACCACAGCTTCAGCCGCAGGCCAATAGAAACCTATGCCTAAACCGCTAATCAAGCTACCGATTACCAAAGAAGTGAAATTATCGGTTGCAGCTAAAACTAGAGAAGCAATTGCTGAAATCGCCGTCGCTAGCAACAAAGTGCGGCGGCGTCCCCAATATTCAGAATCAGCCAAAGAACCACCCGCAATCCGCCCTACAATGCCGGAAATCGAGGCGCTACCCAAGGCTACCCCAACACTGGTTGCAGATAAACCAAGTTGATTAACAAAAAAGATGGGCGCATAAAACAGGGTACAGCCGGTACCAACTTCTGAGAGAAATCTACCAATTGCGAAAATCCAGACCTGGGGATGTATCGAGGGCAACCACGATGATAACTGCGATTGAGAAGCTAATTTCATGAGCTTAAATGTCATAGGTTGATGACATTTTTGTAATTCTTATCATTGGCTACTATTTTCCTCACTCATTCCACAGGGTTTCCACAGGGATTTTAGCAGTTTTCCACAGGTGCTATACGAGCTAATAGGCTTCTTGCTGTCTTACTGGGGATTGTTGATTACAAGTAGCAAAGAAGTTTAAAGACTGAGTTTTTGTAAAGTAAAGTAACAAAAAACTAGCTGAAATATTGATTATTTCGTTCGCATTTATTTTTTATACAATCGTTTTTAACATTTCGCAGCATTGACAAACCCACCCCCTCTTGGCGCACAATGATGCGGCTTGCTTTTATAAACCGTTCAATCGGCTGGCATCAAATGTGTAAAATATATTACTATCAAATGCAAGTGCAGATTGTCGGGATAGCGAAAGAGCGTGTAAAGCCCTAAACCGGTTTACCGCAAGCAAATTGTCCCTCTTGATTATCCTCATAGGAGGAAAATCTTATGAAATCAACGGTTAGCATCTTTACAGAAATTCCTGAAACACTCCACGAATCCTTAAAAAACTACTTAGAAACCCATCCTGATTGGGATGAAAACAGAGTGTTGACGGCGGCGCTATCATTGTTTTTACTCCAAAATGGAGATAGCGATCGCCGTGCTGCACGAGTCTATCTGGAAACTTTGTTCCACCACTCCTCAGTAGAAATGCCCTGTACCGACTCACCAGCAACAGCTAATTTACTAGACACTCCATAGGTACTGCTATGAAGGGCGTTATTCCCCTGTAAATGGGACACGGCATACCGTGCCCCATTTACGGGATTTTAAGCTAATAGCGATCGGCAATATTACAATAAAAAAGATCGGTAAATTCCGATCGATAAAAAAGTTCTAATAGTTTCTCTTATTGCCAAAAGTAGTTGGTAATAGAGCGGAATTTACCTTTGTTCTCAGTCTCCAACTGGAAATATCTATTTTGAGGCTGCCGCTTACCTGGCTTACAGCAATAGCTCAATGAGCAGCATTTCCAGACAGAGGCTAGAAACGGGCTTTTAAGGGGACTTTAGCTTCATTTGACTACCAATGCACAGCTATATACCCTATGAACTCCAATCTCAGCACCGTTATATCTACCAAAACGGTTAGATACCAAGAAATATTTTCCAGTGGACTCTCTCCCCTGCCCACTATTTTAAATAGATAAATAAATATCTCAAATAACTGTTTGGCGTGTATTTGAGGAATATCTACTTATTTTAATTGTCTAAATTTGTCTTTTACTAAAGAAATTCACTAATGGCTCCCCAAGAGTTAACAGTCAAGAGTTTTTAACTCTAGACTATAAACTCAGGACTTGCCTTCCAACTGCTGGGGGTGAGCAGCAGATTCAAACTTATAGCCTACGCCACGTACAGTTTGAATTAATGCTGGCTGACTAGCATCAATTTCAATCTTCTTGCGAATTTGGCCGATATGAACATCTACAACCCGCTGGTCGCCGACATATTCATAATCCCACACTTCTTGGATTAGTTCTGCCCGCCGCCAAACTCGGCCTGGATGACTAGCTAAAAAATGCAACAAGTCAAATTCCAGAGCAGTTAAGGGTACTGGTTGGTTATTAAGTGCTACCTCCCGTCGCACCGGATCGATCATAAGTTTTTCAAATACCAAGCGTTTCTGCTCGGCAGTAGTTATCACTCGCTGACGCCTCAAAATAGCTCCGACTCTAACTTCTAGCTCTCCTAGTCCAAAAGGCTTGGTGAGATAGTCATCAGCACCTTTAGCAAAACCGCGAATCTTATCAGCTTCGTCAGCACGGCTAGTCAACATCAAAACAAAAACACCATTACGACTTTGCATCTCTTGGCAGAGGTTAAACCCTGTGACATCTGGTAAATTCACATCTAAAATCACCAAATCAGGGTTAAATTGCTCAAATAGATTTAAGGCTGTCTTTCCGTCTTCGGCAGCCTCCACCTGATAGTTCTGCTTAATCAAAAAGCGTTGGATTAAATTCCGAACCGCAGGGTCGTCGTCAACTACAAGAATCTTGGCAGGAGCCATGACCATTACTTTGCACAAAAATTCGTAAGATTAACAAGAGAGTTGCGTAAAAACGCAGTTGCCACTTTAGGACTAACTAAGAATCTACATGGCTACGGTATAACAATCCCGATTGTTCTAAAATAAATACTCTAATCAGGATTGTGGGCAATGAGAAGGCGAAACTTCTGTTAGCCAACAGTATATAAGCGCTCTGACTTGAACTGCAACCGTTCTTGATAGCAAGGCACCTTCTCGATCCCTGTTAGGTGGTAACTTAAAACGTTTCAATTTTAAATCGATATGTGGATATATACCACAAGCGATTATTCAGTATAATTAAAAAAAACTATTTTAGGGCACAGTAAGTTGCCAAATTTGAAACATTAAAGTTGATTTTTTCATAAAAACCATGACTTTTAGGTACTCTCCGTTCAAATTCTAGATTAGAGCCAGAATTAGACAACGACATGAGGGTATACACGGAGTTATAGCGATATGTTAAAGTGACTATAGTTGAAATTACAAAGTCGATCAAACTAACCCGTGCTACTATCCTGGTAGGGCATATAAATAGATCGAGACTTTAGTTTCGATCAAAATAAAACCTAAAGCTGTTTTTTTCGATAAAAGACTGCCGCTGATTGAGGCTGAAGTAACAAACTCCCATGAGCGATCAAAATCCCTACGAAAAACTTGGGGTATCAGAAGAGGCTAGCTTCGATGAAATTCAGGATGCTCGTAATCGCCTATTCGATCAACATAATGGCGACGCCAAGCATTTAGAAGTGATTGAGGCAGCTTACGATGCGATTTTAATGGATCGCTTACGGATGCGCCAGGAAGGTAAAATTAAAGTCCCTGAGCGGATACGGTTTCCAGAGTTGCGAGTGCAATCGCCTCCTAAAGAAAGTCCAACCCCTCGTGAGCAGTCACCTGCATGGCTGCAACGGATGCTCGATCAGCCAACGCCTGCGGATATACTCTTACCAGGAGCTTGGTTTCTCGGTTTGAGTTCTATTAGCCTGTTCTATCCAGAGGGGGGCGATCAGGTTTTGCAGTTAGCATTGGTGGTTGGCGTAGGCACTAGTATTTACTTTCTCAATCGCAAGGAAGGCAAATTTGGCCGAGCAGTTTTGTTCACCCTGGTCAGTTTAATAATTGGCCTAATCGCTGGGGGATTAGTTGCTAGCTGGCTCCTACCACAAATATCATTTATCAATCTGGAAACTAATCAGTTCTCTACTGTAGTGACGTTTATATTGTTGTGGTTGGTTAGTAGTTTTCTACGTTAAACCACTCCTGTAAGCAGGTTTCTATAAAGAAGACATGGTTTTTATGTGTTCTTCTGAGATAAAAAAGTCAGGAGTCAGAATAGCTATTCTGACTCCTATTTTAATTTGCAACCTGAATTGCTTCTACAGAGCCTTTTTAGACAAGATATTTAGGTTTTAGAACTATATCTACAGCAGCGCTGAAATCCTGAACAATTAAGTCGGGGTGGTAAAGTTCTAATTGGGTGCGATCGCGAATCCCAGATTCTACAGCCATCACCTTAATATCATAATTTTTCGCAGCAGTGATGTCGGCTTCCGTATCTCCCACCATCCAGGTATCAGTAGCTGGGGGCAGTTCTTTTAATGCCCTAGCCATTAACAAGGGCTTATCTTCAATATCACGAGTTTTAACATAGTCGTTACTCAAGCAATAACAACGATTTTCTGGGAAAAATCTCCCTAAATCGTGTTTTTGGAAGGCATAATCTAGTTCCCGAAATCGGCGCATGGTCATAACTGCTAAATCAATTCCAGCTTGTTGAATTTTTAACAGTGCATCCACAGCACCAGGCGCGAGGGTGTCATAGTCAAAGTAGGGTTCTGTATGCACAGTTTGTCGTCGCAGCTGGGCAAATTCTTGGGCTTGGGCTTCGTCTAACCCGGAATTTAGCGCAATTTGTTTTTCGGGAACACGCGATCGCTTTAACTGCCAAAATTCCGCTTTCGGAAGTTCTTGCACTACTTGATCTGGGCGACGGGTTTTATCTAAGCAGAATTGATAAACACGGTAGTAACGTTCGGAAACATCAATAATTGGGCCGTCGAAGTCAGTAATAAGTCTTAGCATCGGCGGTAAAAGTTAATTTTTATTAAGTTTATCTCAGATGTATGGCTATTTTTTCAGGGTATTAAGTCTAGCTAAAGGTTTTTTGTAAACTCTTTTTAAGAAAGTATCGACGATGACCTCATTGCAAAGTACCGCGTTTGATTTGTTCGCTTTCAATGGCTTCAAATAAGGCGCGAAAGTTACCTTCGCCAAAACCTTGAGCTTGAAAACGGCGTTCAATAAACTCAAAGAAAAATGTCGGCTGTTCAAAAATGGGCTGGGTGAAAATTTGCAGTAATAAAGGTGCAGTATTGCCTCCCTCTAAAGAAGTATATTCTTGCCAGTCTACGAGAATTTCTTGTTGAGCGATCGCTTCTAGTTCTAGAGATGATAGCGTAATTCCTGGACGCTGTTTTAGTTGTGTGTAATAGCTTTGGGGAACCGAGAGTAAGGATAAACCACTGGCACGAAATTTAGTGATCGCATTCACAAGATTAGTCGTCCGCAAGGCAATATGTTGAATTCCTGGCCCCCGATTGACATCTAGAAATTCCTGAATTTGAGAATTCTTAGAAGCAGGTTCATTAATTGGCAATTGGACGCTACCGTTGCGCGAAACCATCACCTGGCTGTGTAAAGCAGAGCGATTGGTTTTAATTTTAAATGCCTGCTGGGGTTGAAAATCTAGAATGTTTTCGTACCAAGCCACAGCATTTTCCAATTCACCAACTGCCACGTTTAACACTATGTGATCTATGGCGGTAAAAGTGTTGTCATTTATCATTTGTCCTTTGTCAAAAACCAATGACGGATGACTACTGACCAATGACCTTTCTATTAACGTATGAGTCAGTCCACCCCAGGCGGCAATTTTGCCATACTTGAGGGATGCCGTACCTATCTGGCGTTCCTGGATGGGTTGTAGGATTGTCGCACCGTATTTTTGAGCTAGTGCGATCGCGCCTTCAACATCTTCGACAGCAAAAGCGACATCTGCCACACCAGGTGGATATTGACGCAGAAATTCAGCTACTGGACTTGTAGGTAACAGGGGTGAAGATAGAAAAAAGCAGACACTACCATTTTTCACCACTTCTGTACAAGTGTGAAATGAACTGATGCGATCGGTTACTGCTTGAAAACCAAGATGGCGTACAAACCAATCTCGCCACACTTTGGCATCTTCTACATAGAAATGAACGTGATCAATTTTCATAAATATTGAAAATCAAGCATAACAGTTTATATATCTGTAAATTTTGCCTTTTTTGCTAGATTTTCACTTCTTTCCTAAGCAAGAATTATGTAAGCGTACTCCCACTCTAAAAGAATAAATGACTATCAGGTTGAATGTTAATTTCCATTGGCACAGCTTGCGGTTCGGCAGAAAGAGCAAAGAAAATCGCATTGGCAGCAGTTTCAGGACTGAGCATTTTTTTCCGGTCTACTTTTAGGTTGACGTTATCCCAAAAAGGAGAATCTACCCCACCAAAGTAGAATAGCGTGAACTTGATACCAAAACGCTTGAGTTCTTCTGCCATGCACTTGCTAAAACCGACAACACCAAACTTAGAAGCCGAATAAGCTGCCGCCATCCCCATCGAATGCTTGCCCAAAATTCCAACGACATTACAGATGTGACCAGACTTGCGCTTTTGCATTTCTTCAGCCGCCGCCTGAGTGGTGTAAAAGCTGCCTTTTAAATTGACATCTAACATCTTGTCTAAATCAGCAGGTTCCAGGCTATTGTAGGGCTTGAGTATACCAGCGCCTGCTGTATTCACTAAAATATCAATTTGACCAAACTCAGCGATGGTCTTTTCTATCAAAGTATCTACCTGTTTGGGGTCAGTAATATCGGTGGGAACAGTCAAAACTTGTCCTGGTAAATCAGCAGCCAGAGTGGTTAAACGCACCGCATCTCTGGCAGCCAGTACCAACCGAACTCCGGTAGGCGCAAGTTTTTGTGTTAAAGCTGAACCAATACCACCAGTAGCACCGACAATAACAACAACTTTATTCTGCATCGTATTATTTACATTTCTTTACATCTTTTTACATAATACTGAATTATAGGCTCAGGTTATACGTAGACATCTAAAAAGTATCTATTCGGAGAATAGCGGCATTACCTCATATTCCTTGCCATTCATTTTTAATGTAAACGTGGGAGATGATTTTAGATATTTGGTAAAATTGGAACCTAACTTTAATTTTTTAATAATTGAATTAGGAGATTCTCCGGTTATTCTCCGTAACTCTGAGCCTAGTTTGGACACAGACACTTGAGTTTGGGGAGACTTTGTTTGTATATCTTGAATAATCTTTAATAATAATTTATCTAATGTTTTTTCATTAGGGATTTCCGCAGGATCTTCTTGAATTAATTGTGCAGATAAATTATTTATAATAGGGGTAATTTCTTCAATTTCTGGTTGCTTATAATTAGATTTATTATTGATATTGGATCTTTCTTGAAACAAACTTGCAATCGTTGTTAACCTGTGTAATCGAGTATTGATTGAATCTTGTTCATTTTTAATTAAATCTTGAATTTGCTCAACCACTTTTTCTAAAGATGGAACTTCTGTTGCCATTGCTAAAGAATAATGAGTGAATTTGCCAGTATTCCGGTTTTCTATATGCAAAGTTTGCCCTTGTCTACGTACCCAATAGACAATTAATCCTTGGTTTTGGAGTTCATTACAGAGGTGAATTAAAATTCCATCGCTAGAACAGACTAATATTTCTTTAACGGTTGGATAAAAACGTACAATACAAGCACCGAAAGCAATCATTTTTGCATCAGCACTATCCTTACCTTCTGGCACATGGACAAGTTGATAGCCACGGTTATATAGTTCAATATCTTGCTTTCCAATACTTGGATTTTTCCAGTTAGCAAATGCCATTTTAAATTGGAGAGGATACTTGCAGGCACTAGCTAAAAATAATTCTGAATTAATATCTAATTTTAAGTTTTCTGCATCCAAAAGTAGAAGTGATATTCCTGTATCTAATTGATGTTTTATTTCAGCTTTTGGTTGAATTTTTTGGATAAATTGGCTGAAAGCAGCAGATTCTAACCAACTAGGCGATAATATTGTTTGCAGCAGTTGTTCAGCTAATGTCAAACTAAAAGAGCTAAGGCTTTTCTCTGTGATTTCTTCTTCGGGCAGGTTTTTTAATAAAGAAAGTTCCGTCGTTTCAGCCGTAGATACTTTAGTATATCCGTTGCTATTAGCAAGCGAGTCAGTTTCTAAGGAACGAGAGAATACAGATTCTAGGAATTGTTTACCACAATTTTTGCAGAGGTAATTCTGCTTGTCATTCCGACGACCATTTTTACGATATGAAGTAGATTCGCACCGGGGACATTTCATTTTGTGATTCAGGTGGTCTAGAGCAAATACTTTTCTTAAGTATATAGTATAAAAAAATACTGTCAATATCAGATTGCATTGCCCAACACCAGAAAAACTTAAAGCAAGCAGAAATTCAATTTAACCCCTCATTTCCGCTTGCACTATGTATTAACCCTCTGAATAGCTAAAATTTAAAAAACACTTCAACTGACACGAGCAAAAACATAGTCGCGGGTACGAGAATCCGCAGGGTTAGTAAAGATTTTATTGGTAGTACCAAATTCAACCATTTGAGTAATACGATTTTCATTACTATGAAAGAAAGCCGTAAAATCAGATAGGCGAGTAACTTGCTGCATATTGTGAGTAACAATCACAATTGTTAACTCAGAACGCAAGTTATGGATTAAATTCTCGATTTTCATACTACCCATAGGATCGAGACCTGAACAAGGCTCATCCATCAAAAGAACATTAGGCTTAACCGCTAAAGCACGAGCAATACATAATCTTTGCTGTTGACCGCCAGAAAGCTCTAAAGCAGATTTGTGTAGTTTATTTTTCACTTCATCCCAAAGTTCGGCAGCTTTGATGGCAGATTCAACAATTCCATCTAATTCTACTTTCGGATGCCATCCAACTAACTTCACTCCATAAGCAACATTATCGTAAACGCTCATGGGAAAAAGATTTGGTTTGGGAAAAACCATACTAACTTGGCGACGTAAGCGATTGATGTTGACACGACGCTCATAAATACTCTGCCCAAAAAATTCTACTCTTCCTTCAACCTTTACTTCTGCTTCTAATTCACTCATGCGATTTAACGATTTAAGAAAAGTAGACTTCCCACAACCACTAGAACCAATAATTGCCGTGACTTGGTTTTGGTAAATATCCATTGACACGCCTTCAACTATCTTTTGAGTGTCGTAAGAGAAGCTGAAGTTTTTGACTCTGATGGCTGGAATTAGTTTACTCATATTCCTAAAACGTCTAAAACAAAACTTGATTAAGTAAAACAGTACAAATCAGCAATGCTGTTTCACCATGTTACTGCGAAAATGAGATATTCATGGAAATTACGTAGCTATACAGTAGTCATACAGCAAATAAAGTGTTATTAGATATTTGTATCAAGACTGTGTTCCAAAATTTATCTTTTACGGACTTTTTACACCCATCTTTTGCACCTTGACTTAGATAGCATCCTTTCTTATAAAAAAGGATTAGGTCTAGTTCGATTTGAGATAGCTAGGTAGAAATCAAAATATGAATATCATACAGCAGATTTAAATTTGGTGAGGTACGCAAGCAAAGTCTGTTAACCAGATATAAAGTGTATTTTACTCCGGAGTTCTGAATTCTGCTGTATATTTCTTATAGATAATGAGGAGTTATTTTTTTATAAAGATAAATTAGTAACTTTTTTAAACTACATTTTATGAGTATTTTATTGTGCAAGCTAGATCGACAAAAATCAATAAGTCATGTTTGAAAGTATCTTAACCGAAACGTCCTGAAATGTAGTCGCGGGTGCGGGGGTCTAATGGGTTGTTAAAGATTTGCTCTGTAGCGCCAAATTCAACCATTTGACCAATCCGACTTTCATCGGTACTAAAGAAAGCCGTAAAATCAGAGACGCGAGCGGCTTGCTGCATATTATGAGTAACGATCGCAATTGTCAACTCAGACTGTAAGCTATGAAGTAGTTCCTCAACTTTCATGGTGGCGATGGGGTCAAGAGCCGAGCAAGGTTCATCCATTAGCAGAACTTTCGGCTTGACTGCTAAGGCACGGGCAATACATAATCTTTGTTGCTGACCACCAGAAAGCCCTAAAGCTGATTTATCCAGCTTATCTTTGACTTCATCCCAAAGAGCAGCACTTTTGAGGGCTGATTCAACAATTTCATCTAATTCTAATTTTGAATACCTGCCTGCTATTCTTATACCGTAAGCAACATTTTCGTAAATGCTTATCCCAAAAGGATTTGGTTTTTGAAACACCATACCAATTTGGCGGCGTAATCGATTGATGTTGACACGACGATCATAAATATTCTGACCAAAAAATTCTACATCTCCTTCAACTTTCACAGGGCCTTCTAATTCGCTAATGCGATTAAGAATTTTGATAAAGGTAGATTTACCACAACCACTAGGGCCAATAATTGCGGTTACTTGGTTCTGATAAATATCTATCGACACCTTTTCAATAGCTTTTGTTGTCCCATAGTAAAAGCTGATGTTTTTAACTTTGATAGCTGGAATTAGGTTACTCATACTTGCCCAAGGTGCGAAATAAAAATTTATAAAAACAGAATTCAGGAGTCAGATGAATATTATAGAATTCTCATTTTATTTTTCTCTGCCTAATAACTAAGCGAGAAAGAATACTGACACATAAAATTAAGCCGAGTAGAACTATAGAAGTAGTCCAGACTAATTGACTTTTCTGTGGATCGGGGTCGTTGTAGAGGTTAAAAATCAATACTGGTAAAGAAGCTGTAGGACTTAACAATCCTTCTGACCAATCTAGACTAAATAAAGCAGTAAAAATTAAGGGTGCTGTTTCACCAGCCGCACGAGCTACAGCTAATAAAATGCCTGTAGTAATTCCGGGGATTGCAGTAGTTACAACAATGCGAAAAGTAGTTTGGAAGCGAGTTCCGCCTAAAGCAGCAGAGGCAAGGCGTTGAGATGTGGGAATCAGCTTTAAAGATTCTTCTGTTGTCAGTATTATTACAGGTAGCATAATCACGGCTAAAGCAAAACCACCTGCGATCGCACTAAATCCTTTAGTTACCAAAACTATCACACCATAAGCAAAAACGCCGACAACAATTGAAGGTACGCCTGTAAGAATACTAGTGACAAAGCGAACGATACTAGCAACTGGGTTAGTTTGACTAAATTCTGCTAAAAAAATTCCTGTCATGATCCCTGTGGGAATGCTGAAAATAGCACCAATTACCACCATGATTATGGTTCCCAAAATGGCATTGCCAAAGCCATTATCAATAACTGCTTTGACAAACATTTCTGATTTCAGCCCAGATATACCCCGGATGAAAATTTCCCACAAAATTGATAATAAAGGAACGAGTACTAGACCTGTAAGACCAAAGGCGATCGCAGTCATTAAGTATGTAAATATGACTCGCTTTTTTGGCAGAGGACTGCATAATTCTGCCGCCAAAGATTCATTTGTTTCTAACTGAACATAACCACTCATAAGTTTGAAAAAGTTTGATTGATAATTGTCTTCTTACACTGAGATATTTATAGGAGTTTCAAAGCGATATAGTGTTATTGATTTTTTCTGCCAACCCACTTCACCAATACTACAGCGCCAATATTTACAGTTAGAGTCAACCCAAACAAAATTAATGCTAAATAGCTTAAAGCACCTATATGCAATCCCGGTTCAGCTTCGGCAAATTCATTAGCTAATACAGATGGAATTGTATAAGCTGGATCGAGTAAAGAAACGCTGATTTGAGCAGAGTTACCAATCACCATAGTTACAGCCATTGTTTCACCCAAAGCCCGTCCTAAAGCAAGCATTGCTGCACTTACTATTCCAGAAAATCCAGATGGTAGCAAGACTCGAAAAATTGTTTCCCAACGAGTACCACCCAAAGCCATAGATGCACTACGTAATTCTTTAGGGATAGCTATTAAGACATCACGACTAATTGCTGCCATTGTGGGCAAAATCATGATGGCGAGAATAACCCCAGCAGTCAACATATTAGTCCCAGAAGGATCTTCTGTATTAAATAGTGGTATCCATTTAAAAGTACTGGCTAACCACTTTTGTAGAGGTTCTAGAACTGGAATAAAGATAAAAATCGCCCATAAACCAATAATTACACTGGGAATTGCAGCAATTAATTCAACAACAAATGCTAGGGTGATTCGCAGCGATGTAGGTAAAAAATTTTCACTTGTGACTAAGGCTACTGCTATTCCCACTGGAACAGCGAATAAAATAGCGATCGCACTGCTTACTAAAGTTCCATAAATATAGGGTAATGCAGCAAAAATCTGATTACCTGTATCCCAATCTTGTCCCCACAAAAACCCCATTCCAAACTGCTTAATGGCTGGTAGAGCTTCGTGTAAAATTACCCAACTCATCAACAATAGTACTGCAACGGTAATTACGGCAAAAAAGTATACTAGCCGTGTAAAACCTTGGTCAAACCAAAAATTTATACCGCTAGTAGTAGTTAGATCGAAATTTTCATCGCCTAGATTTGAATTATCTGATAAATTTGCCATTTCAAATTAATAAAACAGATTTTTCTTACTAGTAGAGCAAGTTATTAACTCAGTCTATTAAGGGATAAAAGTAATAAAATAATCCTTCTACCCTTAAAAAGGGGGCTTTTAAAATACCCCTCTTTTTAAGGGAATTGGGGGACTCTTGTGAGTAAGTCCTAAAAATTACAAATTAAGGCTTGACAGAGCTATTCACTGTCTGAAGCACTCGATTTGCTACATTAGATGGAATTTTGGTGTAGTTAAGGTCATCGTTATACTGTTGACCGTCTTTCAATACCCAATTAATCCATTTCTTAATTGCATCAGCTTTAGCAGCATTAGCATACTGTTTGTAAACCATCATCCAAGTAAGACCGACAATGGGATAACCTTGTCCTGGATCTCCTATAAAAACGCGGTAGTTGTCTGGGAAAGTGACAGTTGATAAAGCTGCATTCGCAGATTCTAAAGAAGGAGCAACAAATTCTCCGTTCTTATTTTGTACCAATGCTGATTTCAGCTTATTTTGGACAGCGTAGCTATATTCAACATAACCAATAGAACCAGGAGTACGAGCTACTATAGCAGCTACGCCCGGATTCCCTTTGCCTTTGAGGACATTTGGCAGGTTCCAATTTGGAGCGGTGTTAGTTCCAACCCTGCCTTTAAAATAAC
The DNA here is from genome assembly GCF_034530835.1 of Nostoc sp. DedQUE12b. Taxonomy (NCBI): domain Bacteria; kingdom Bacillati; phylum Cyanobacteriota; class Cyanophyceae; order Nostocales; family Nostocaceae; genus Nostoc; species Nostoc sp. DedQUE12b. Next base: position 130,999 of record NZ_JAVRCI010000005.1, read on the forward strand.
CGCTGATGGCACTCAAGTGATTCGTAAAAATGAAAGTTGTACCGCTACCATCGGCACGAACAGCAAATTTAATTGTTTGATTTGGTAGATTAGCGCCTGGATTATCAGCTTTAATTTTTGCGTCATTCCATTTGGTAATTTGACCTGAATAAATTGCTGGTAGTGTCGCGCGGGATAATTTGAGATTGTTAACGCCTGGAAGATTGTAAACAACAGAAACAGCACCGCCTGCTGTCGGTACTAAGATTGCACCATTCTTGACTTTAGCGATTTCATCATCTTTCATTGCAGCATCACTACCACCAAAGTCAACGGTTCCAGCGATAACTTGACGAATACCACCACCACTACCAATTGCTTGGTAGTTAATTTTTAAGTCTGGATATTTCTTCTTCACTTCACGAGCATAGCGTTCGTAAAGCGGAGCCGGGAAAGTCGCTCCTGCACCATTGAGAGTTTCAGCTTGTGCGATCGCACCAAAAAATGGGCTAAGTGCGACAGAAGTTGTCACCATTGAAGTAGCAACGACACGATTCAATATGGCGGTCGAAAAAATCATATTATCTCTGATTCAAGAGTATGTTACTGCTGTAATTCCAATCTTAAATAGGCTACATTTTGTATGGTTAAAGCTTATTTAACAATTGATAAGCAATAAATTAAGATATGTTTAAATATTAAATTAGTTTTTTCTTATTGATTTTGCTTGAATAAATTATTTGATTACAAATTAATGAAGACTTCAAGTTTAATTGAAATAATTAAAAGTGAGTAAATCATGCAATCTAAAAATTATCACTTCAGTAAAAAAGAGATAAACACAGATGTTTATTGGTGAGTCCCTGTAATTGTGCATCTAAACAGAATCAGGATTTTGAGGATTTTGCCCTTCATCGTATCGCTCTTCTTGAGAAGGATGTCTTACGCAGTCACCTTATTATTTTATGTTTGCTTGCGTTTACAATACAGCACTAAAAGTATAAATAATCCTATTCCTGCCAAATATTTAATTGCATCGGGTACATTAGGATTAGGGGAGAAAAAACCTTCGATTGCACCAGCAATAATCAACATTGGTACAATCCCAAATACTAACTGCGCTGCCTGATAACCATAGAATTTCAGTGCATCTCCACGGCGATATTTACCAGGAAATAAAATTGCTTTTGCTAGTAAAAATCCCGCACCCCCAGCAAAAAAGATCGCGGGTAATTCCAAGGAACCATGCGGAAATACAAAAGCCCAAAAAGGATAAGCCAAATTATTTTGACCAACTAAAGTGCTAACAGCACCAATTAATAAACCATTAAATACCATCAAATAGGCTGTGTATGCTCCACCTGTTATACCACCAGCGACAGCCCCAAAAGATACCGACAAATTATTGATTGCGATGCCGCTGGATGCTAGAGGTTCAACACCAACAATTGAACCCATCCATAATTTATGCTCATCTCGTACCTTGGTAATCAAGCTCTCAGGTACGATTAAAGGCATAAAGCTGGGGTTTTGCCAAGAATACCACCAAGCCACTAGTGCGCCTAGTAGAAATAGCGCCGTTGCCATAGCAATATATACAAATGATTTCTGGACTACAGATGGTAATCCCCAACGATAAAATTCTAGGATTGCCTGCCATTCTTGTCGCCGCGAACCTTGGTAAATCTGCGTATAAGCACGAGTTGTTAAAGATTGTAAACTTTGGATTAAAGTATTGCCGATTTGCTGAGTGCGGGCACGCGCCAAATCTGCCGCCACTGAACGATACAAACTTGCTAACTCTCTAATTTCTGCTGCCCGTAAGGACTTTAACCCTTTTTTTTCTATCTGCCTTAACAGGGCATCCAAACGCTGCCAATTCGGTTCTCGTCGTGCAATCCAACGTTGAATATTCATGAATTTTGGGAACACTGAGTTTAACTTAGCTTAAGATAGCCTCAAATTCATCTCCGTAATTTCAAGGGAAATTTAGCATTATGTCTGAAAACTTTGGATCTTCCGGCCAGATACAACCACTGAGTATCGGTAACGTTGTCAGTGCTGCGGTACGGTTGTATCGTTCTCATTTGAAGACTTATCTTAATCTGGCTGCGATCGCGCACTTGTGGGTTCTAGTTCCTGTGTATGGTTGGGCAAAATATGCAGCCATCTCTGGACTAATTTCACGCTTGGCTTTTGGAGAATTGATTTACCAGCCTGAAGGTGTTCAAACTGCCACAAGCCATATTAATCCACGCCTTTGGTCATTTTTAAGAGTTGGTTTGCAAGTAGGTATATCTTTGCTGGTAATTTATATTGGATTAGCGATCGTGGGCGGTGTACTAGCTGGCTTGATCGGAGTAGCATTAGGAGGAATATTAGGTACTTCAGGCATTATAGCCATAACCACATTGGCAATAATTGTAACGGCAGGCATTATATTGTTAGGACTAACCTGGTTCTACTCTCGTTGGATAGTAGCTGAAGTACCTTTAGCAGTTGAGGAAAATATCAATGGTGGCGAAAGTGTTGCCAGAAGTTGGGATCTAACTAAAGCCTCAGTATTTCGCATTCAAGGCATTGTTTTAGTTGCTTTTATCGTTACATTGCCGTTGGTGTTTGTATTAAACTATATACCTAGTTTATTCCTGATCAGGCTTGAGCCTGGTACTGCTATTTACTCGATTGTGTATATTATTTCTTTGATTGGAAGCTTGATCGGTGGAGTTTTAGTCATGCCATTCTGGCAAGCACTAAAAGCTGTTTTATACTTAGACTTGCGTAGTCGGCGTGAAGGTCTAGGTTTACAATTACGAGAACCTCCCTCGCAAGATTTTCGTTAACCCAATACTTTAATCCAACTCTATTAATTTTGAATTAGTTATATGCGCTTTTTTAATCGCATCACATTCCAGACTCCAGAAAGTGTAGAGTTGGAATTCACTCTAGCAGGAATCGGAAATCGAGCTTTGGCACTCCTGATTGACTATACAGTGTTGGGTGTAACTTTACTTCTGTTTGTCCTTACTTGGAGTGTCTTCTCGATACAGTTGTTAAATTTTGTTGAATACTTTTTTAAAAATTTACCAAGTTTAGATATTTGGCTGTTCGCAATTTTCTTTATTATCGCCTTTGCAATTTACATCGGCTATTTTGTATTTTTTGAAACATTATGGTTTGGGCAAACTCCTGGTAAACGCTTTGCGAAAATTCGCGTAGTTCGAGATGATGGTAGACTGATCGGGCTACAACAAGCAACGCTACGTGCTTTATTGCGACCCTTTGATGAAACTTTGTATATTGGCGCTTTTTTAATTATGTTGGGTAGTCGCGAAAAGCGCTTAGGTGATTTAGCTGCTGGCACAATTGTAATTCAAGCCCAAACACCCACTGCATCTGCCAGATTGATAATTTCAGAACAGGCAAAAGGACTTTACGAACAGTTAATTGAAATTGCTGATTTATCGCAATTGATGCCAGATGATTTTGCTGTGATTCGTGAGTATTTACAGCGACGTGGTGCAATGTCATTAAAGGCAAGAGCATCACTATCTCTAAAGCTAGCCGAGCAAGTCCAAGCTATTATTAATTTAGAAAAATTGCCAGAAGCTATTACGCCTGATGTTTTTTTAGAAGCAATTTACCTTGGTTATCAACAACCGAAATTTTAAGCTAATTAATAATCAGTAGTCAGTAGTCAGTGAGTGTGAACTACTAACTACTAACTAATTACTAATTACTTAAAAATCTAAAATCGGCCAGTCTGGTTCACGATAATAGCGTGTCATGTTGTCAAACTTTCGCAATTCAACGCGATCAATCAAAAATTCTGGCAGATTAAACAGCCATTTTTCGTTCAATTGAGAAAGCATTGTGCTGAAGTTTGCGCGATCTAAGTCAGATGAAACCTCCCCAAAATAGGCTAACGTAATATGGGCTGTGAAGTGATAATGCTGCTCAATACCCAAGGCAATTAACTTGGGATTTTGATAAATTGTTCGACGAAATTTAATAATTTCTTCGTAGCAGCGTTCATCTTGAGGTACTAAACACACGGCTACAGCTCTTGGCATCAGTATCAGTCCCAGCATTTGCCATTTAATCGGATGACTCCCGTTTGTCATCAATTGTTGATATTGCTGGAATATTTCGGCTAAACAAGAGTGTAACTCCTCGTCAAATTTGGAATTTTTTTCGTAGGCATCAAGGTAAGCATTGTCCCAAATTAAATCCGCTAAAGTCAGATGGAAGCTAGCAGGAGGTACAGGTACAATCAAATTACGGTTTACAGGCAACTGCAAAAGTTCCTGTTGGTAAGTCTGTAATTTGGCATAGAAAGCAGAGTTTGGTGATTCTTCTTCTGCCGGCGGGGTAATTAGCGTATAGCCAGGAAAGGATACTGCTTGTCTCAACCCAGAATGTGGCTGAAACTTAGAAGATTCCTGAATATGCTGGGCTTGGGATCTGTAGGCTTCTGGCAGCGTCAGTCGTGCTAACCGATTTAAGTAAGTTTGATAGTTGTCGTCCAATCTTCATAGCCTCACGCTCTCACTTGATAGATTTTAGGGAAAATTACCTTGATTAACAGAATGATTTCAAAAGTATTTAATTTTTGGGAGTGGGGAGATGAGGAAGCAGGGGAGAAGTTGCAGTAAGTTTTCCTCTTTGCACCTGTGCCTTTTGTGTTCAATGCCCCTCAATAGTGCCGAGTTATGTTAGCGGTAACGGGGCGTTTAGCCCGTGCTGAGTTCTGAGTAAAGAAGTCAGATACCCTACTCAGCACCCGGAATTGTTTTGCCCAATGCCCGATTCTCCATCTATTAAGAGGTTTATCTATGCCAATCTATGTTTACTGGGGTGAAGATGATTTTGCGATGGAAAAGGCGATCGCACTTTTGCGCGATCGCGTCCTCGATCCCCAATGGACAAGTTTTAACTACACTGCATTCTCCCCAGATCAAGCTGATGCTGCTATCCAGGGGTTAAATCAGGTGATGACGCCTACTTTTGGCGCTGGTGGGCGCTTGGTATGGCTGATAAACACTACTCTGTGTCAGCACTGTCCAGAGAATGTGTTGGCAGAATTGGGGCGATCGCTAAGAGTCATTCCCGAAAACTCATTTTTATTACTTACCAGCCGCAATAAGCCAGATGAACGGCTCAAATCCACGAAATTGTTAAAACAGTTTGCTACCGAATTCCGAGAATTTCCCCTCATCCCCCCTTGGAAAACAGAATTACTGGTGCAATCTGTTAATCAAGCAGCTCAGACAGTAGGCCTGAAACTGACTGCCAATACTTCCCATCTGTTGGCAGAATCTGTTGGCAATGATACACGGCTTCTCTACAATGAGCTAGAGAAATTGCGGCTATATGTCCAAGGTAGCAATAAGCCTTTAGACATAGATACTGTTACGAAGTTAGTAAGAAATACTACTCAAAATAGCTTACAATTAGCAGCAGCAATTAGAACAGGAGATACAGCTAAAGCTTTGACAACACTGGCAGATTTGAGCAATGCTTCTGAGCCGGGATTACGGATAGTTGCGACGCTGATTGGACAATTTCGCACCTGGCTGTGGGTAAAGATTATGATAGAAAGTGGGGAACGGAATCAATCAGCGATCGCTAATGCTGCTGATATCGGTAATCCCAAACGGATTTACTTCTTACAGCAAGAAATCAAGCTGCTTTCTGTGCAACAGTTAATCTCTTGCTTACCCCTACTGCTGGAATTAGAGGTTAGCCTCAAGCAAGGAGCATCAGAAATGTCAACTCTCCAGACTAAAGTAATCGAACTTTGTCAAGTATGCCGAGGAAATTGACAGTCAAATATAAAAGCTTTATGTATTTAGCAGTTCCTGGAACTTCCAACTCCGAAAATAATTCAAAGTTCTTATAATATCCCTGATGTAGTTTCGTGTCACACGCTATATGAAAAAAATTTCTGATTTATCTTCTCGAACTGGCCGAAAGCGAACCCTTTCGCGATCGTTCTGTTTCGGCGCGATCGCTACTGTGGGTGTGATTTTCAACGCTTTTTCATTGAGTTCCAAAGCTGATGCTCAAACTCCATCACCAATAGTTAACAATACGGAAATTAACAGTTACGCTCAAGCCGTGCTAGCAATGGAGCCAGCCCGTCAAAATGCCTTTGAAGAAATTAAAAAACTTATTGGTAATGGAGAAATTCCCAATATTGTCTGCAACGATTCCAATAGTATAAATGGTCTTCCAAAGAAGGCTCAAGATATTGCAGTGAACTACTGTACCCACGCTCAAAAAATTGTTGAAGATAATGGTTTAAAATTTGAACAGTTCAATAAAATTACTATAGAACTACAAAATAATACTATCTTAAAAAGTCAGGTTTACAATACGCTATTACGCCTGCAACAACCTCCTGAGTCTCGATAAGTAGAAGGACTACTTAAATTCAAGTACGTAGTAAGTAAGTGGTTAACTACTATGGGAATCATACTGATTATTCGGACATTATCGCAGTCCTATTTGATTCATGAAAAATATAGATAAGGAAACGAACCACCTTCTGTAGGAGACACTATGTTAACGTGAGTTCGATGAACCTCTCCCTCCCAGCCTCCCTCTCCGAAACGGAAAGGGAGGAGCAACGAAAAATTCAGCTTTTTGCTCCCCTCTCCGACACGGAGAGGGGTTGGGGGAGAGGTCAAATAAGACTTGTCGAACTCACGTTATGTTAATGCGTAGCGTCTCCTACAGAAAGAAGCAAAGGGAAGAAAAAGATATATAATTTTCACAAATGATTTAGGAGAGGGGTGGCGGCAGAGGGGCAAAAGAGCCGAGGTGGGCATTCTTCAGAAGTGGTAGTTTGACGGTAAACGTCGCTCCTTGTTCTTTGCCTGGGCTATCTGCATGGACAGTACCGCCATGTAATTCTACTAAATGACGGACGATCGCTAATCCTAGTCCTAATCCACCATAGATTCTAGTGCTAGAACTATCAGCTTGACGAAAGCGATCAAAAACGTAAGGAAGAAAATTAGGACTGATACCAATGCCTGTATCAATCACTTGAATTTGGGTATATTTATCCGTTGTCTGTTGTTTTTCTTGTCCACTAACTACTGACAATTGCACCTCTACCCTCCCGCCAACGGGTGTGAATTTGATGGCATTGGATAGCAGATTCCAAATGATTTGTTGCAAGCGCTCGCAATCCCCGGAAACTAAAAATTGAGAATTGTCGCCCAGCTTGCTGTCTTCTGAGTGTTGATTAGTTTGGGATTGTGTTTTTGGAAATTCGAGATTTTCGTGATGAACTCCTAATTCCCAATCTGAATTTGGCGTTTCTTTTGAGGGAATCAGGGAAAATCTCAAATCGATTTCCTTGGATTGGGCGGCTAAACTAACAGTCTTGATGGCTGACTCAATGATGGGAACCAAATTACAAGTACGGACATTCAGGCGTAACTTGCCTCTAATCATCCGCGATATATCCAGCAAGTCTTCAATTAGCTGGGTTTGCGCTTTGGCATTGCGCTCAATTGTCTCCGTCGCCCTAGCCATTTGGGTATCACTGAGCTTGCTTCGTTGCAGTAATTGCGCCCAGCCAAGGATGGCATTGAGGGGCGATCGCAATTCGTGGGATAATATCCCTAAAAACTCGTCCTTCATCCGGTTAGCTTCTTGCAACTGCTCAGTTTGTTGCTGTAAAGAAGCAATTAAACTAGCCCGTTCCATTGCGATCACTATTTGGTCGCACACTGCTTGCATCATCCCTTTTTGATTGTCGGTGAAGCTTAACCGAGTGCGGCTGCCAAAAGAAAGAGTACCCAATAGCCGTCCTTGGGCGATTAATGGGTATGAATAATAAGCTGTAATTCCTAAAGAACGAATCAATGCTGTTTTCGGGTCAATTGATTGCTGCACATTCTCTAGAGCAATTGCACAACGCTCCTGGGCGACAGTCCCACAAACCGCTTCACCAAATTCCAAGGACTCGATTTGCTTTGCCAGTTCTGGGGAAAAGCCGCTGTAAGACTCTAGCCGCATTAACTGCGAGTTATCCTCAACCAAATAGTTAAAGTAAATATCTAAACCAATTTGGTCTCTTAGTTTTTGGTAGACGCTATCGATTAGTGCTACTGGTTGCTGACTCGATAATAAATCGTTGGCTGTGTCAAATAGTAGCTTTAGCCTTTTGTAACTTAATGAGAGGGCTTTTTGTGCAGCCTTGAGGTTGCTGATTTCTTGGAACACTAATATACAGGTAGCCGGATGACCGTGCATTGCTGGCAAGGTATCAGCAAATACTAGTAGAGAGCGTACACCAGCGGGAGTATGCCAGTCCACCTCCAATCCATTCAGGCGTTCGCCACGGGCAACCCGTACTCCTGGCATCAGTTCATTGGGGATGCGATCGCCAGCGGCATCTGTATAGTAGTAAACTGTGTGATAATCTTCAGCGGCTATACCTTTGGGAAATTCGCCCCCAGCTAATTCGTCAGCAGAGCGATTGGCAAAAGTTACCCGCGCCGTTCCTGGTTCGATAAACAGCAATGGTCTTGGCATCAGATTTAACACATCCTCTAGCCATTTTTGCTGATTTAAAAGTACTTCCTCTGCCTGTTTGCGCTCCGTAATATCTAAAAATGCGCCAACGCTGCCTCTGGTTTTACCCTCTTCGTCAAACAAGGGTGCAACGTACTCCAACAAGTTGACGATTTTGCCATTTTCATGGACGACATCAAGTTCACAATCTAGAACTTCGACACCATGAGCAGCAGAGTACTGCATTGGGAGTTCTTCTGTTGACAGTTCTCTTCCCTGGCGATAGATTTTAAAGCTTGTTGGTCTTTCGTCCAAGTCAGCACTGAGGGAGGCATTTGTATCTGACGATATCCCCAACTGTTTGGCAAAAGCAGGGTTGACCTTGATATTTTTGCATTTTGGATCTTCGGCAATGCCTATTCCAATGGGAATTACCTCCAACAAAGTTTGTAATTCAGTAATGCGGCGCTGTAGATTCCTGTTTAGTTGTAATATTTGTTCCTCGGTCTGCTTTTGCTTGCTGATGTCACGAGTCACGGTTGCTAAGGCAATTGGCTGACCTGTTTTGTTATCTATAACAGTGAAGATGTTGTAATCAACTGGTATCGGTTGACCTGTTTGGAGATGCCGGAAGCAGAATTCACCCTGCCAGCGCCCTTCTAATAGCACAGTCGGCAGTATATATTCTTGAAAATAGGCTTTGTCTTTGGGCATGAAGTAATCTAATACTGCTTTTTGCCTCACTTCATTCAGGTTGGCAAACCCTACCAACTTTTGACCTGCATCATTTATGTAGAGTAATTGACCCTCAAGGGTGGCAATTCCGATAAAGTCAGAGCTATTTTCTACCAGCAATGCTAATTTTTGTTGTTCTGCTTCTGCTTGTTTGCGTTCGCTCAAATCGAGGATAAAGGCTACTGACTCTTCGCGGTTTTCTCCTAGCAGCACGTAACCAACTAAAACCGGGATACGGCTACCATCCTTGCGAATAAATTCTTTCTCGTAGGGCGTACAAGCAGCGTTGGTGTTTTCTTGTGCTTCAGCGATACCTTGTTCGTCTAGATATAAATACTCTGGTGGTGTGATATTGCGCCAACTTAACTTACCAGCTAACAAATCCTCCCGCGCGTAACCAATCATCCTCAGTAATTCGTCGTTTGCCTGCTGGATACTGCCATACACATCGCTAAAGAGAATACCGATGACATTAGCATCTACAAAACTCCCTAGTTTCGCTTCGTAGGTTCTCAGTGCTTCTTGAGCAAGGTCGCGTTGATAGCTGAGGCGTTCAATAACCCTGGCACTTTGCCAAATCAAAATAGTAAAAATTACAATCACAACGATCGCAAACACCGATACTGCAAATGCCGGATCGTATTGTCCTGCTCGTTGACCTTCGACAATTACCCACCCTAATATAAAAGGTACTGCGATCGCGGCAACTAGTAAACGACGTGCAAGTAAGCCGCCGTAACTATCACTTGTAACTACCCTCATTAAGCCATGTTCTGCCCGCACCCACAGAATACCTAAACTTAGTAAAAGGAACAACACCGCTGTGTGTAACGCCATTGATGTTGTATAAGGGGCAAGTCCGTAGAGAACTTTCACTTTGTAGGCATAACCCATTAGCGCCTGAAAGGAAATTAAAGTAGCAATCAGAGCAATAATTTGGGCATACCAATAACTGCGGTGGCTTTTTAGATGAATTTGAATCTGTAGGGCAACACTGACCAGGATAAAGTTCAGTGCTGTGTTCGCTCCCATTCGCCCTGGATGCGATGTCGCTATACTAGTTTGCGAATCACGGAACACCAGCTCATCAATGCCGAGATTCCAGCCAAACAGATATTGACAGAGGGTAAGCGCTGCAATTGTGGTGACAGCTATTGCACAGACCTGGGACATTAGAAGAGTAAGTACGGGCAAAGAGGCTGTGGAACTATGCGGGTAATTTTGAATTGTTCTTTCTCCCCTGCTCCCCTGCTCCCCTGCCCCCCCGCTCCCCTGCCCCCCTGCTGTTAAAAATAGCCACAGTGACAAACCACACAACACAAAACAAAGCGCTGTGTTGACTTTCATTGTGGCAGGACTACCAGGGAAGCCGCGCTTAAGAACTTCAATGCCAAGACACCAGCCAACTAATACCAAGCTACCAACAAAAACAGCGATCGCACTTGCGACTCTTGCCACAAGTGCATTTGTAGAGATGTCTAATCTATCTTGCAGTCGCAAGCGGTTAATATTTAACATTGAGTGTTCTCTAACCGCATCTATCTAGCGTTGTAAATTTACGTATTTCTTACGAGCTAATCATTGATGTTCTCTGTATTTTAGGTTACACTTTGGTTCATTTTTCATCTACCTCTATGCATATTTTTTTTGCATAATTTGAAGTAGGAAGTAATGGTGGCTCAAAAACCACCTTTGCGAGTATTTCAGAATTGCAGAGTATGTGGCTTACCATCATCTTGAAACCGTTGCTCTCCAACACCTACAAGTTCTACAATCACTTCTCGCAGTGGAGGTGTCCACTTTCCAAGTCTTGCTGCAATTTCCACTACTGTTTGGCTTGCCTGGGTAAATACACGGATGTTAGTTATTGAGTAGTTATTATCTTGATACTTGCTTGTCTGTCCATCATCTTCAAATAACTGATATTCATTGTTACCAGCCCATATTCGTAACCGTAGCTCGTCGAGTGGCGATTCATCAACGTATTGCCTGACAGGTTGCATAGGAACGATCGCACCGCTACGGACATACAGTGGCATTCTTTCTAATGGTGCATGAGCAAGAATGTGAATTGGGCCTTCATAGCGATCGCCACTCCACCAATCATACCAAGTGCCAGCGGGTAAGTAGACAGCTCGATGCTCAACTCCAGGGCGGTAAATTGGTGCAGCCATCAGCGATGCACCTAGCAACACTTGATCGTAAAGGCTATAGGTTTTCGGATCGTTGGGGAAGTGATATAATAATGGTCTTAAAATCGGTGCGCCTGTTGTTGCCGCTTCCCAGAAAAGACTATAAATATAGGGAAGTAACTGGTAACGTAGATTAATGTATTCTCGACAGATATTTTCAACGCGATCGCCAAATACCCAAGGTTCATGACGAGCGGTAGACATTGCCGAGTGACCGCGCATCAATGGATAAAGCATTCCTACTTGCATCCAGCGAGCAAATAGTTCAGCTGTGGCGTTACCAGCAAACCCGCCAATATCGCAACCCACAAACCCTACACCCGAAAGTCCCATATTACAAAGCATCGGCAGAGACATTTCTAAATGCTCCCACAACGATTGGTTATCTCCCATCCACACAGAAGACCAGCGTTGCACACCAGCATAACCCGATCGCGTTAACACAAAAGATCGCTGTGAACTTCGATGCCGTTTCAACCCTTCATAACAAGCTTTAGCCATCATCAACCCATACAAATTATGCACTTCTATATGAGTGGACGCAGGTAAATTCTCCTCTGCCCCTCTGCTCCCCTGCCCCTCTGCTCCCCTTCCCCCCTGCGGTGCATCTAGAGGAAACCAAATCTTTTCACCATCATCGCCGAAAGGGCGATCGTTTATGGCAGGTTCATTCATATCATTCCAAATTCCTGCCACACCAATATCAGTTAGGCTTTTGTGTAAATCAGCCCACCAGTTACTCACATCTGGACGTAAAAAATCAGGAAAAACAGCTTTCTCAGGCCAAACATAGCCGTGGAACAACGTACCATCAGCTTTACGTACAAAATAGTCGTTTTCTATCCCTTGGTCAAAAACATGATAATTACCTTCTGGTTCATACTTCACACCAGGATCAATAATTGTGACTGTTTTGAAACCATCCTTTGCTAAATCACTAATGAGTTTTGCCGCATTGGGGAAACGTTGAGGACTCCAAGTAAACACTCGATAGCCCCGCATATAATCAATATCCAAGTGAATAACATCGCAGGGAATGCGGCGTTGACGAAATTCCTTTGCCAGTTCCCGCACAACATTTTCTGATTCGTAACTCCAACGGCATTGATGATAACCTAGCGCCCATTTCGGCGGTAATGGCATTCTCCCAGTTAGCTGAGTGTAAGTCTCCAGGATTTGGGCTGGTTCAGGGCCGTAGATGATGTAATAATCCAATTCACCGCCACGAGTTTCCATCTTCCAAATACCTGGTTGTTCAGCACCGATATCAAACTGACTCCAAAAAGTGGTATTGAAAAAGATGCCATAGCTTACCTGCGGACGCAAAGCCATAAAAAATGGAATTGCCTGGTACATTTCATCAGTCAGTGAATCATAATCTAGAGCATCCGTTGTCCAGTTACTTTTTACTTCGCTGAGTTTATCCAGAAAGCCTGTACGTTCACCAAAGCCATAGAAATGTTCATCGGCTGCAATTTCTTTCCACCCTGCAACTGCGCCCATCCGCCAACCCATCCCCATCTCCGCATCTTGGGCGAAGGGACGATTAGCTTTGTCAAAACAGGCGATGCGACACTTTTCCCGCTGAACGCACACACGAATCTGTTCTGTTTCAATTTCTACCGTTGCTTCAGTTTCCCGTACTGCAAAAGGTGTTATTGCCCATTCTGTATCATCCAACGTCACTGCCCAAGAGCGACGAGGCATAAATTCCCCAGTTGGTGCGAAACGTACGCGGATTAAATTTGGAGTAAGTACGCTGATAGTCAGGCGTGAGTCGCCACAGTCAAAATTAACAATATTATTTTCCCAGCTTACAGCTTTTACATTGCTAACAGTTGTCCAAGCTTGGTTTGTGGTGGGTAATTTTCCGAAATATTGCGGCATATCAGTTATTTAGCAGGTAAACACTTATCCGCATTCATGATTACAGAGATACTCACCCTCAAACTCTTTCTTTCGCTAGAACTTGCTGAAAGATGAGCAGATATTTTTTACCAAAATTGTTTTTATAATGTACAAATTTGTGCATTGGTCTTTCAATCCGCGATAAATCAAGACGCGATCAATCGCGTCTCTACATTATGGTTAAAATTGGATAATTTAAACGAATTTTCTGGAATAGGCTAATGTAATAATGTAGATTATTTAGTGTAGTACATAAGGAGGACGAACTATGACACAGTTGCTAGCAGTCCGGGTTACTTTGACCATCCCAACTCAAAGAACGCAAGGCGCAGAGATTCTGTTCAGTCCTCTTTTCTACAGGAATGAAAACTAGAATTCACAGACATTCTGGTGCGGGGAGTTCTCCTGCATAGAAGTGTCTTCCTCTGTGGAACCTTGTGCAAAACAAGTAGCACACATCGAGGAAACATCAATGAATTTGGATTATTTAGGCTGGAGTGACTTTTTTGCTCGCAGCTTTGAACCCTATCGCTTACAAGGATTTAGCGTTGCTAGGGTTGCTATTGAATACAGAAATACTTACACCCTCTATAGCGAACAAGGGGAACTTTCAGCAGAAGTTTCAGGTAAATTGCGGCATCGTGCTTCTCAACCACAAGATTTTCCCGCCGTTGGAGATTGGGTTGCGATTAGTGTCAGAGAATCTGAAGGACGAGCCACTATCAACGAGATTTTACCCAGGAAAAGCAAATTTTCTCGCAAGACAGTAGGTAGTAAAACAGAAGAACAAATTGTTGCAGCGAATATTGATACAGTCTTCTTAGTCTCAGGGCTGGATGGCGATTTTAATCCAAGAAGAGTTGAGCGTTATCTAATTCTGGTTTGGGAAAGTGGTGCAAATCCGGTAATTGTGTTAAACAAAGCAGATTTGTGCAATTCTCTAGAAGAGTATTTAACCCAAGTAGAAACAGTTGCTTTGGGTGTACCAATTGTAGTTTTAAGTGCCACCAATCATCAAGGATTGGATGCCTTAAAACCTTACTTGCAACCAGGACAAACAGTTGCTTTGTTAGGGTCTTCTGGTGTTGGTAAATCCACCATCACTAACCAACTGCAAGGTGCATCTGTCCAAGTTGTGCAACCAGTACGGCAAGGTGATGACCGAGGTAGACACACAACAACTAATCGTGAGTTGATTTTGCTCTCTACTGGCGGATTAATTATTGATACTCCAGGAATGCGGGAAATCCAAATTTGGGCAGGTGATGAAGGTTTGCAAGAAACTTTTGCAGACATCGAAACCTTGGCGCAAGAATGCCATTTCCGCAATTGTCAGCACAATAACGAACCGGGTTGTGTCGTGCAGCAGGCTTTGGCTGAGAGAGAACTTGATTATTCTAGATTTCTTAGCTACCAAAAGTTACAAAAAGAACTCGACTACCTGACCCGCAAACAAGACCAGAGGGCGCAATTAGCTGAGAAAGAAAGATGGAAGAAGATTCATAAATCTATGCGAAATCATCACAAGCGTTAGTTGCACAGGTGTCAGTACTGAATGGCACTAAGAAAAGGTAAATTTATCGAGGCAGCAAGGGGGCAGGGGAGCAAACAAGAGGATGAGGAACTCTTGAGTAAAGTGCTTTGTTACAAACTCTTTCCCCTCTGCAACTCTTACACTGCCTACTATACGGTTTAACTTAGTGCCATTCGTGCCAGTATATTTGACATGAATTTTGATACATAACCTCAGTTCGGGAAAAGTCAGGTTTATTCCCTCTAACTATCTCTTAAGCTATCGCTTCGTGGGTAAATATGTTCTGATTTTAACTGTTTTTGCCAGGATGCCCACCCTTCCTCCAATTTTTGCATTTGTTTGTTTGAATCCTTAATAGAAATATATAGCGATCGCTCGCACCTTGCAAGAAGCCGCTACGCATCTATGTAGAAGAGATGTTTCGAGATTTTAAAATCAGTGGTTACAAATTCTAAGATACAAATCTCTCTGGCAAACAATCACTTTATATCTCTAATTTTAATCATTTTTAACTAGAAACTGGTAAAGAATTTGTTAATAACAATGACAGCTATACATCCCTACTCCCAAGTGGAAACATCTCGTAGTAAATTAGGAATTTCTCCTTGAGATAAGGGAAACTCTAGCAAAGTTTCTCTAATACCCAAATAACCAGATTCTGCAAACGACAAAAGCATTCGCGAAAGCGCTAGCCAAACCTCTGGTTCGTATTCCCAATCACGATAACGTGAAGCTTGACCAGCAATTGAACGTAGTGCCCAAAAATAAGAGTTTCTCACCACCGAACCACCCTTCTTAAACTCTGGTAAATCTTCGCGGTGGATAAAAAGTATTTTATTTTCAATTCTGGCTCTCATAGCAATTTTAGATTTTAGATTTTAAATTAAAAATAAATTTTAATTATATTAGGCTGATTATGGCTTTAGTTTAACGCACTATGTTGTACGGCGGAGCGTCGTATTGACCAAAAAATACTGTAAAACCTCACTTTTCCATAAGGTTGGGAAAGTGAGGTTTTGCAAATCATGTGAAAAGACATAATAATGTAGAGACTTTGCAATGATAAAATCTCTACATTGAATACCTAAAAATTGGCGCTTAAACCCACACGAAAAGTAAATCCAGGGCTATATATGCGATTAACTCGCTCATATTGCTCACCGAGTAGATTTTCTAAGTAAACTGTCAGCCCAAAATTATTAGTTAGAGGTATACGACCACTCAAATCTAAATTTACAAAAGACGGTGCAAAATCTGTAGGCTTGTCAGTAGAGTTAACGAAGATGGATCTGCGAGCGCCACTATTGTAGGTAACATATAAGTTAGCTTGCCAACCTGAATTTTGATAACCTACACCAGTTTGCAGTACAGAGTAGGGAATCAAACCTAATTGTAAACCTTTCTCTGTCCCTGTTTTTATTTGGGAATCTGTATAAGTATAGTTGAGGAAAGTTGACCAGCCAGTGGCAATTTTTAATTGCAATGCAGCCTCTAAACCATTGGTATCTACTAGTCCAATGTTTGCCCATCTTCCGGCGATGACTCCCAAGCGATCGCCTATACTACTACCAAAGTAAGTAAACTGTCCAATCAGATTTTCCGAAAAATTAACATCTACTCCCGCAGTCCAAGTTGAGCCAATTTCTGGTCTTAAATCAGGATTAGGTGCCCAACCATGAACTGTATCATAAACATACAACTGATCTAACCCAGGATTGCGTTGTCCACCTGCCCAACTTCCACGTACTGCTACTATTGGTGTGACGGCATAACGTAAACCAACACTAGGGTTGAGATAATTTCCAAATTGACTGTCAAAGCTTTGTCTTAGCCCTAAATCTATCAGAAAATTATCGCTAATATTCCAAGTATTGACAGCGAATAAAGCTGTATTGAACAAACTCCGATCTTCCTTTTCGTTTTCGGCAATCCTAGTAGGATCTGTACTCAAAACATCACCGATTAAATCGGTGTTTTTCAAATCTAATCCCCAACGCAATTTATTATTGGCAGTAATTTTCCACTCATGATCGACTCTGGCTGTGAGTTGTTGTGTATCTAAAGACCCTCTACGATAAAATGATGCTCCTGTAGGGCCATAAGTGCTAAAATAATCTTGGTTATAACCAATTGAGGTTGTCAGGTTAGAGCTTTCGCCATTACCTAGCCGAGTTTTCCAAGATAAGCCAACATTTAAACCATCGTGGTCTAATCTATCTCTTTGCAGAGGAAACCCAAAATAAATTAAGCCGCGACGACTGCTGAGTGCAGTAACATCTAAATTCAGAGAATTTTTCTGATCTAAATCTACTCCAATACTACCAAAATAGGTACTTGTAGCTGTGTCTGCATTAAATAAAAATCCTTGTTCATCACGATTTGCTGCACCTACAGGGACGCGGTAACGGTTATCTGTAAAGAATCTTTCAAAGCTAAAGTTGTACTTGACCTTATCAGATGAACCACCATAAGTCACTTGTTGATTATTTAAATTTAATGAGCCGAATTCTGCACTAGCATCGAATTTAGGTTTGCCATAACCTTCTTTGGTAATGATATTGACAACTCCTCCAAAGGCTGAGGAACCAAATAAAGCGGAGGCTGTACCGCTATATAATTCCACTCGTTCAATTGCCTCTACAGGAATACTATTTAAATCAGTTCCACCATGATAAGTGTTGATATTGTTGTTAATCGGTCTACCATTAATCAAAAATACAGATTGATTAATTGAAGCTCCCCGGTAGTATGTACCTGTGTGAATATCTGCACCATGACCTACATCATTGATGGCAAAACCGGGCATTCTTTTCAAAATATCAGCTAAACTTGCAGCACCCTGCTTTTTAATTTCTTCCTTATCAATTACGTAAGTTGGAGTAGATTGAGGTAGGTTGTCTGGTTCTGCGATCGCTTCTATAGAAATATCTGCATCATCTGTAGAATCTGACTCTGTTTCTACCTGAGTTTCTTCTGGATTAACTTGAATCGGTACAGATTGTTGAGTTAATAATTCGGCATTAGTAGCAGGTAGTTTGATTTCACTCAAACTTGGAATATCTGAAATAACTTCGGTTGATTTATTAGTATTTCTCTGCTCAATTTCACTCTCAACAGCATAACTAGGAGATGCTATCAGTAAAGGTAAAGCAACTGTTAGCAACAAAAAATCCTTTTTCACGTTCTCTTTCACACTAAGTAAAAACAGTCACTACGTAGCATTGTTGCTGTAATAGTAAAATCGTGTCAAAAGACACGCTGTCATAGTTTTTCTAAGCAGCAACTAACCGTCTCTACAAGTATGAAAAGGCAAAATCAAGGGTAATTAAACTCTTTTTCTCTCCACCTTCTTTCTGAACTTTCAAGCTAAGGCTCCCTTAGATGGGACTTCTCGATGCCCTCTGCCGATCCGAACCGTATTTGAAAAAGGGGTTGACTGGGGAATATATAATCGTTCGGGCGTGTATGTAAAGTACGGTAATCTGTTAAGTATGGCAAGAGATTATTCAACTTACTAGCAGTGGAAGAATTTGTCACTGTTATCTCTACCATAGCAAGTGAAATAAATAAACTTAATTACAACAACGATGATAGTACTTAAGGAGCTATTATGACTGCACTATCGAATGTAATCTTTACTATTGCTCTTAACGATCCAGAGTTAGATCCAGAAGAAAAGCAGGAAATAGTACAGAATTTATTGAATCGACTCAGCAACCTGGAAGAAGTAGAGCGAGTTGTACGTACAGAAGACCTGAATCCAGAAGAGGGAAGCAAACCAGGGATTTCTTTTTTGGTAGGAATGCTGACAGCAGAAGTGAGTGTAAAGAATATTAAAGGATTTTTGGGTTTTTTAGGCGATCGCTTGGGTGACAAACCAATCAAGGTGACAGTAGAAGCCAATAATAAGAAGGTTGTGCTTGAAGCTAGTAGCCGCCAAGAGCTATTAGAGGCCGAGAGAATAGCAAAAGAACTGCTAGCAACCGTTCAGGGAGACTCCAATGGCTAAGAAGGTCGCACTGCTGATTGGAGTGAGCGAATACGAAGCTGGCTTACCGCTAGTTCCGACAGCTGATAAGGATGTCAAAGCAATGCAGCGAGTGTTAGAAAACCCGCTGTTAGGTAGTTTTGACAAAGTAGAAGCACTGGTAAATCCAGATTTAATGACAATGCAAATAGCCATTCAAAAGCTATTTGCAGATTGTAAAAAGGAGGATTTTACCTTTTTGTTTTTCTCTGGTCATGGAATTACAGATGACCATGATGGCAGGCTTTACCTGGCAACTCGTAGCACTCGGAAAGATGCCTTCCACTCAACAGCAGTGCCAGCTAATTTTGTGCAAGATATTATGAAAAAAAGTCCCTCTAGACAGCAAGTTGTGATTCTTGACTGTTGTTATAGTGGAGCTTTTGCTGTGGATTGGCAAGCAAAGCCTACTTGTGAAGGGTGTGCGCTACTTGCATCTTCTACTGCTGCAAGACAATCCTTTGAAGCCGAAGAAGCAGGCATTTATACTCATTACATAGTAGAGGGGATTGAAACTGGTGCAGCAGATCGAGATAAAAATGGCCGGATTACTATTGATGAATTGCATGAGTATGCCAAGGAGAAAGTGCAAGCAATCAGACCGACAATGAAGCCAGAAATCCAAACATTTAAAGAAGGCTACAAGATTGCGATCGCTAAAGCTCCAAATCCTAAAGAAAGCTTCAGGATTCCAATTGTTAAAACTCCAACTAATAAAACTCAAGTATGGAGATGTATCTACACACTCACTGACCATTCAGATACAGTCAATAGTGTTGCCATCAGTCCTGATGGTCAAATTCTTGCTAGTGGTAGCGCTGATAAAACCATCAAAATTTGGAATCTGAAGACTGGAACACTCTTAGAGACTTTTAAAAGACATTCACATGCAGTCAATAGTGTTGTCATCAGTCCCAATGGTCAAATCCTTGCTAGTGGTAGTGCTGATAAAACCATCAAAATTTGGAATCTCAACACAAGAAAACTAGTTCGCGACCTGGGAAATTTGTTCTCTACTGCACATTCAGACTCAGTATATTCTCTCGGAATTACCCCAGATAGTCAGACTCTGATCAGTGGCAGTCGGGATCATACGATCAAGGTATGGAATCTAACGACGGGAAAAGAGATTGGAAAGCTATCTGAAGACTCTTGGGCAGCTTCTTCCATAGCAATCACTCCGAATGGCCAGGCTATTGCCAGCGACAGTTTAGATCGTACTATTAAGTTGTTTAGTCTGGACACCAAGGAATTATTGCAAACTTTTGCTGGCAATTCTAACTTAATTTGGGCGATCGCTATCAGTTCAGATGGCAAAACTCTCGCTAGTGGAAGTCAAGAACACACTGTTAAACTGTGGAATTTAAATACTGGGAAACTGCTGCACACCCTCACCGACCATTCCAAACCGATTCATTCCATTACTTTCAGCCTGAATGGTCAAATCCTTGCTAGTGGTAGTTATGACAATACTATTAAGCTGTGGAATGTAGAGAATTGGGAACTTATTTGTACCTTGAGTGGACATAGCGATGGAGTAAACTCTGTCGCTTTTAGTTCAGATTGTATGACTTTTGCTAGCGCTAGTGATGACAAGACAGTGAAGATTTGGCAGTTGTGCTGACTAGTAGATATCGGACTCCTATTTCATTTTTGCACAGAAATCAGGACACTTTTATTGCTTCTTCTATGTTAAGAGTTACCTCTCTACAAGTGATTCAGGAATAAAATTAGATTGCTATATAAATACTTTAAAGGATATCTTCAGAGCAAAGTTTTTGCTTGAGGTTCTTGAGTCGGCTATGGATGTCATTTAAGAGCAATAATGTATCTTGCAACGTTTCATTAGCTGCACTTACTGTCAGTACTTCTTTAGCGCTAACTTCTTGCGCTTGTCGCATTGCTGAGACTGATATTTCAATATCTTGATGATAAGCACTTTCGATTTGCTGCTCAAGTTTAGTTGCAATACTATTATACAAAGAACGAATTTCTTGAATAATAGCTAGCTTAAAATCTGGCAAGGCGATTTGTAGTTTTTGTTGGTAACTAACTGCCTGTTTTGATGGACTTAACTCTTGCGTTTTCCTGATGATCAGGTCAGCGACAAAAGTAGACGGTTCGCACTCTGCCAATATTTCTAAAGCATCAAAGTTTATCCACGGATGCTCATGAGAAGTTACTTTCTCTCTCGAACTTTTACCATCTACTATACTGCTACTGACATCAGTTAAAAGTTGTAAATCCCTGACAATTGCTTTCTGAACTTTTTTAATAGTTTCAAAAAGAATGGGTTTATGAACACTCAGACAGTTATTAATCGCTTCCCTGAGTGAATTTGTCAGAAATAACTGGAAATGTCGTTTAATCTCCTCAACTTTAAAGTTAGCAATGGCAGCAATTGCTTCAGTTTCTAGGCGGTTCATAAACTCATTCATCCATTGACAAGCTTGATCGCACATTTGATTAATATCATCTTTCATCACCTTTATATGCTGTGCAATCTTAGCGGATAATTCCGAGGTTGGATCTTCACATTGGTCGATGGCTCGACTTAAACGCTCTCGGTCTGTTTGCATGGCATTACGCAGAAGCAACAAGCTATCACTAAATTCTTGTAACATCTGCTCTAGATGATCAGTGGCTCGGTCGAGTTGAATTAAATCACGCTGCAAATGAATACTTTCTTCTAAAGATTTGCGAAATTCATTGAAGGATTTTTCTAATTTTGGTGCAGAAGCAGGATTTGGCCTGGGAAGAGATTCAAGACGACAAAACTCGTCGAAAGCACTGATTCCAAAAAGTTGAGGATTAGGAAACAAGCGGCTAATCTTTTTTTGTGTACTCTTTAATAATCTTTCTACCTCTTGTTCTGTCTGAATATTATCCATCATATTCAGAGTAAAAAAGACTTTAGGAAAATCTTGAGGTAAGACAGACATTTGCAAAAATTTTTGTTCTGATTCCGCAAACGGAGAGAGGGCTGATACTACGAATACTACTGCATCAGCTTGTAAAAGATAAGTGTGAACTTGAGGATCAAAACGCTTAAAAACATCTCCAGTTCCAGGAGTATCTACAAGACGTACCCCTCGCAACCATTCAACGGGTGTCTCAATTTTTAAATGGCTAGCTGTCTGAGGAAGAGTTTCTAAAATTGAACTAAGTTGCTCTGATTTTAGTTCTTCTGCTTCTATCTGAATTTTCCCACCATCACTCAAACAAACATGAATTTTTGATTCTGAACCATACTGGATGTGATTAATTGTCACTGTTTCTGTTGTCACATCTGTGGTAACAACAGATTGCCCTAATAAAGCGTTAATTAATGTTGATTTACCTCGTTTGAAGTCACCTATAACAACGAGAACAAAGTCTGCTTCCAAACGAGTGAGAATTTGGGAAATTTGAATTTGTATCTGTTTGAGCAGCCTTTTACCTATAGTATTTTGAACTTTTTCTAGGCGCAAGCCTTCGGAAAAATCATTGATGATTCCTAGAAACTCTTGGTGCAAATAGCTGAAGTCATAGCTGATATATTTAGTTGGTGATTCCATAAAAAGCCTTAATATCCTTTAGGTAGTACACGAACAACCTGCTCACACAAATTATCAGTTTCTTCTTTGCTGCGTGCATCTTGTAAAGATGATTCCGAGCGCCAGGAATGGAAAATATCACACTCAGCAAACAGATGGAGTGCAGCAATTCGTTTGGAAATCAACGGGTGAGTATTGAAAAGCTCTATCAGATGGAGGGGAGTAGATTGAACTTTACTCAATTGTTTACGAAATTCCTCAATATTGATTTTTGCCAAGGAATCGCCACCACCAGTTATCAATTTTATCAGGGCACTTTCCGCCGGCTTGATATCACCAGAGCAAATCAATCCAGCGCGATCGCAAGTAATTTCTGCACATCGACTCCAGCGTTTAAAAAATATAGTCAGTCCGCCTTGAATAATTGGTTCCAGCATTCCGTGAGTTGGAACTACTTGTAAAACTCCTTGTGCTAATTGGTTTGTCATAATTTCACAAACAGTGTTATAAACACCATGCAAATTGTGAATATGACCGCATTCATGACCAATCACAAACTTGAGTTCTTCAGGTGTAAAAGATTCGACAATCTGACTTGAAAGAACAATAATTGGTGCAACGTCATCAGTGGCGATCGTGTATGCATCAGAAGTAGAATCTCGGCAAATAAAAATCTGGGGAACACCAATACCCAATCTATGAGCACAATCTTCACCAAGGGCGTGGATTTTAGGATACTGCTGTGGACCAACAGCAATACTTTCCATAAGATGTAGTTGCTGGACAACAGGAACCGCCCAACCAACTAACGTTTGCACCATTGCTCTAACTGGCCCCATAGCCATTAGTTGCTGGCGTAGTTTTTGATCTAGAGAAAAGGCATAGTCGGGAATTCCACCTACTAAGTGAGCAGATATTTGGCGATCGCGTATTTCCAAATAATGACCAAAATTGAGGTCAACAGCCGCAGTCGGATTGGGAACTGATGAATTTTCCATAATTCATATCTAAACTGTAAAATTCGTTGTATGGAGTGTGAGGTATGATCAAATCTCAAACCTCACAGCCTTGAAGATTTTTAAACACTCATGATTTCGACAAGTTCTTGAGAGCGTCTTTGGGCGCTACCAAGAATTCTCTCTGTTTCTGCCCGAATTTCATCAAGTTCCTTACGTTCTGCTTCTGTTTGAGTTTCATTCTGCTGCCGTTTTCGGTTCAGTTCATAAAGAGTATTCTGAGTATTATCCAGTAAAGCCTCGACCTCTTGGCTTAGTGTTTGCTTAAGATGCTCAAAACTTGTAGAAATGTGATCCTCAACTTTATGATTAATCGGATTTGATTTCAGTTGTTTTTCAATTTCTTTGATAATAGCTTCCTTGTAATTTTCCTTAAAGGTTTCCACTTGTTCACCACCAAACACCAATTTGGTGAGCCAACCTCCTGTGAAAACGGACACAACACTAATAGCAATAAGAGCAGGCCAGGTAATTGGGAATCCGATTAACCCCGCTAATACTCCAGCACCAATTGCTGTACCAACGCTACCAGCCGCACCAACTGCTGCACCTTTAACACCAGCTGTGCGAAAACCTGACCAGATACCACCAAATCCGGTGAATACAGCTAAAGCAGCAGCAATAGCTTCTCCACCTGCGTTTCTTTTACGATTAGAATTAGCTTCAACATCAAGAAACTGCATTTCGATGCGATTTAGGACTGTAACTACAGAATTAGCAAAATCTTTTAATCGGTCTACTTCTTCTGCTAACCCCTGTTGAATCTCTATCTGAATTTTATCAGCCAACTTTTGCCCTGCATTTTGCAAGCTAGTAGAAACTTTGCGACCCAGTTTTTCAGCCAAAGCTTTCTTGTTAGTCAATTCTTTAGAGGTTATTGTTGTTGAATCAATAACTTGCAGTGCTGTTTGCTTCAAATCATCTTCTAGCTTATTGAGTAAAGGCCTGACATTATATCTGACATTTTCAGCTGCTTTATCAATGAGTTGCATTTCGTCTTTTTTTCGGCTTCGCAAGTCTGCAATTTCTGCAATAGAGGTTTCGTAGGTTTTCTCAAAATCTTCTAACTTCATTTTGAGGGCACTTTCTTGAATGTTAATTGTTGATAAAATTTCTCCAGATGTAGCGATCGCTCGATTTAAAGGTACTTGCAACTCAATTGCTCCCCGTTCCCTAACCAGAAATTGCTCTAAAGCCTTTTCAAATTCAACAAAACGGCTTTTAGCAAGCAATTCATCATCTTTGCTATCCTTCGCTTCCAAAGCTTGGTAAGCAGAAAGACCAAAAACTTTTGGGTCTCCAATCTTTTTCAAGTAAACTTCATATTCTGCCGAGTTTTCACCCCACTGTTGTGCCGCTCGCTCTAACACATATTCTCTAATACGCTTTTTCACACTGGCAATTACTTTGTCAGCATCTCCAGGTCGATTGCAGCGGTCAATTCCAGTAACCACAAAAATCACACGACCCAAGTCATTTGTTAATAGTTTGTTCTCTAAAAAGTCCCGTTCGACTTCTGAAACAGGTGATTGAGCCATGATTACTAAAATAGCAGCATCAACTCTAGGTAATACTGAAAGTGTTACACCAGTCATGCTAGGGTCGTCATTCAATCCTGGTGTGTCAATAATATCTACATTGTTTTTACAATAAGTAGCTGGATAATATACAACAGCCTCTTTCACCGTTGCCGCCTTTGCTTCAGCTTCTGGTGTTAACTTCGTCACATAATTAGCAAGTTCGTCAATAGCTATCTTCTCTTTTTCGCCATCTATAAATTCCACTTCCACATAGGAATTTAAACTATAAGTAACGCGATTGAGAGTAGCAGAACATGGTTCAATATCTGATGGTAAAATTTCCTGACCTAGTAGAGCATTAATAAATGTACTCTTGCCGCGTTTAAACTCTCCAACAACTGCAACCCAGAAAGTCTTCTCCTCAATTCGTTGTAAAACATCATCAATTGATGAAATTGACTGGTGGAGATTAAGTTTTTCTGAAAATGATCGTAGTCTCTTCAAATCAATTACTAAGTTATTCGCTAGTTTGTTGTAATCTGTGAGTGATGCTAAAGGAGCATTATGATTATTTACAGCTTCCATTTTCAATCCTCTCTAGGTGATTTATTGAATAAATATTTAGGCTTTAAATCATCAAATCCCAGTCTTTGTCGCTAAGTCTGTTAATGCCCAAGAGACTCTAAATCTGGAGCAAAATAAACAAAATTTGCTGTGGCTTGGGCTTAATATCTCTTAGCCTGCTGGTCACTGTTTGGTTGGTACGATGCCTACAGCGGGCTTTAACTACCCGAAGTTTATTCGCTAGCTACCTTTGCAAGCAGTCTGATCAGTAATACATCTCGTGATGCACTGTTTTCGGATGAGGTTTTAGATTATTGTCAGTATTTCTTGATATAGTTAGCAGTTTTATCTTATTAGAAATGCCAAAGCCTATGTTATTGAAGGCTTGCTGCTGTTCAGCAAAAATGATAATTTTCTAGACTACTTTACAAAGCTGGTGCAGTTTGATAGTATCAATTGTTTATAGTTAAACGAGTACCACATTTAATACAAAACCTACAACTTGAGTCATTCGCATAACCGCAATTTATACAAGTTTTTTTCTCTAAATTATCGTGCTTATCCAGATTGATACTTTGGTAGAGTTGCTCAGATAAAACCAAAGCATTATTTAGAATAGTTAGCGTTTCGTTACGCATTGTATCGAGTATTTTTCGCTGATTTTCAGCCAAAGCTTGTTGTTTTCCCTGGACTTTAGCAAGTGTATTCTGAACGTTTTCAATCCATGAATTAATTTCTTGATCTACTTTAACTCTGAAGAGTTCTAAATTTTTGTATACTTGATAAATGTACTCGTCAACTGCTTGTTTAGTTTGGTGCGATCGCAATTGGTTTTCAATCTCTGCAATTACCTTAGATTTATAATTGCTTTTCAAGTTCTTGGCTTTTTGCAAATTGCCAAATCCTACACCTACAGCTTTTCCTAAAGAATCGAATAAAGAACCAGCTACATCACCAACGACACTAGATAAACCACTCGATTCAGATTTAAAAATAAATGTTTCTGAACTCCAAGTAAATAAAATCAGTAAATTACTATATTGCTCTCGATTGAATTGCTCAAAAGCTTGGTTAAGCGAGTTACTTATTTGCAGCGACGAGGTTTGAAAACCTAAATTATCATCAATTTGAGTTAAATGTATTTCAACACTATGCATCACTTCAGGCGCTATTTCTAGCAAACTCTGCATTTGCCATACTGCTTCTGATAACTCTTGCTTGATGACATTTTGAATTTGCTCTACTATTATTTGGCTAGCGCTTTGCACAGCATTTGAGATGTATTTAGCATATTGTTGCTGTAATTTTATGCCATCTGTAGAATTTACCTCTATTGATTCAATAACTTGCTCAACAGTCTGTTTCAATCGATTTTCTAACTGTTTTATTAATAAACTTACTTGGCTTTTAATTTTGTCATTGTTATGATTAACCAACAATATTTTTTGTGTTTTTATTTTGTTGTAATTTAAAATTATATTTTGAAGTTGATAATATTTATTACTACAAAGTTGTTGTTGTCGTTCTAATTCATTTTGCTGATTATTAATTATTTTGGTAATTTCTGTAGCTATAGTGCTTACGTGATTAACAACCACTTGTAAAATAATTTTTTCCCGATCTTCTAACAGAAGCTTCTGTAGCGCCAATTCAAATTTCCCAAAATGGCTCTGGTTTAAAAGTGCATCATTGTTATTAACTTTAGCTGACAATGCTTGGTAAGCAGAAAGACCAAAAACCTTTGGGTTACCAATCTTATTTAAATAAAATTTATATTCCTGAGAATTTGCACCAAACTGTTCTTTTGCCCAATTCTCTACAAAAAATGCGATCCGTTTCTCAATAGTTTTAACTACTTTATCTGCATCCTGTGAGCGTTTGAAGTGGTCAATTCCTGTTGCTACAAATATGATACAACCAAGGCTATTTGTTAATAACTTTTGAGTGATAAAATTTCCTTCAGATTCAGCAAAAGGTGCTAAAGCTGATGTTACCATAATAGCAGCATCAACTTTTTGAATAATTGAAAGGGTTACTGCCGTCATATTTTCATCGTCACTCAAGCCTGGTGTATCGATAATTTCTACATTATTGCGACAACAGTTTACTGGATAATAAATGACTGCTTCTTTCACAGTCATGGCAACAGCTTCACATTCTGGTGTTAGTTTTGTCACAAAACTAGGCAGTTTATTAATCGCTATCTTACGCTGTTCATCATCTTTAAATATTATTTTGACCAGTGGTTGCGATCCATAAATCACACGGTTGAGAGTAGCAGTTGTAGGCAAGACATCAGATGGTAGGATTTCCTGTCCTAGTAAAGCGTTGATAAATGTACTTTTGCCTCGCTTAAATTCTCCGACAACTGCAATAGACAATGAATTTGTTTCTAGCCGATTTATAGCATTGTCAATTAGTTGACAATTATTTTCTAAATGTAGTTTTTCAGAAAAATTTTTTAACTGATTTAAATTCCCCACCAGTGTAAGCGCAACTAGCTTATAATTGGCAGCAAATAACATAGTGATTTTAATAGTGCTATTGTGTATAGCATAATTCAAAACTACTCACAACTACAAAAAAAATCCTAATTTTTTAGCTGTATTTTATTCTACGTAAGTAGAAAAATTAAATTAAAGCGATTTCTAAGTCAGACGGTATATTTTGTTGCAGAGTTTCCCGCAAATATAAGTCCTTGGGTTTAAAATCTTTACTCCCTCTAGTCGCTTTACTCAAATAGATTGCGCGGCGTGTCGCAGACAGCGCAGTTTTTCTTCAGTCTGTTGCCCTCTACATTAATTTTTCCAACTTAAGGAATAGAGATTTTATTACTAATGATAGAGCAAATAATATTATCTAATAAGTTAAGTTTTAATGTGACCGATTATAAAGAATTATTAGTAACTCTTAGATTTTAACTAATTTTTCAAAAAAGTCGAAGTCAATAATATTTGCCAAAAAACTAATATTCAAGATTTACTTATGTATGTAGCTTTATGGCCGGGGAATGTATATCCTTTAGGTGCAACTTGGGATGGCAAAGGAACAAACTTTGCTTTATTTTCGGAAAATGCAACAGGGGTAGAGCTTTGTTTATTTGATAACGATGACGAAGAAATTCGTATACCTTTGACAGAAAAAAACAATTTTGTTTGGCATGGTTACTTACCAGGAGTTGGCCCAGGTCAAAAGTATGGGTTTAGAGTACACGGAATGTGGGCACCGGAGGTAGGTCATCGATTTAATCCCAACAAACTATTAATAGACCCCTACGCCAAGGCAATTGACGGTGAATTTCCTAACGATCCGGCTGTATTTGGCTACTCTCTAGACGCTGAGGAAAAAGACTTAGTTTTTTCTGAACTAGATGATGCCAAATTAATGCCCAAGTGTGTTGTGGTCGATCAATCTTTTGATTGGGAAGGCGATCAACTGCTTGGTACACCTTGGTATAGAACTGTTATTTATGAAACTCACGTCAAAGGTTTTACTAAACTACATCCAGCTATTCCAGAAGAGTTGCGCGGCACTTATGCCGGGTTAGCGCATCCGGCTGCAATTCAACACTTACTGCAATTAGGAATTACAGCAGTTGAGTTGCTGCCAGTACATCACTTTCTATCTCATCCGGGACATTTAGAAGGAAAAGGATTAAGCAATTACTGGGGCTACGATTCCATCAACTATTTTGCTCCCTATTCTAGTTACAGTGCTAGTGGGACTGCGGGACAACAAGTCACTGAATTCAAGCAAATGGTCAAGGCACTACATTTTGCCGGAATTGAAGTGATTTTAGATGTGGTCTACAACCACACTGGCGAAGGAAATCATTTCGGGCCAACGCTATCTTTGCGAGGCATTGATAATTCTGTATATTACCGTTTGGTAAAAGATGATCCTCGCTACTACATGGACTTTACAGGCTGCGGTAACTCTCTGAATGTGCGCCATGCTCAAGTTCTGAAGTTAATCATGGATAGCCTGCGCTATTGGGTGACAGAAATGCATGTAGATGGCTTCCGCTTTGATTTGGCCTCGGCGCTGGCGCGGGAATTATATGAGGTAGATAACCTATCAGCTTTCTTTGATATTATTCATCAAGACCCAATCTTGGCAGATGTGAAGCTTATTGCTGAACCTTGGGACTTAGGAGAAGGCGGTTATCAAGTCGGGAACTTTCCACTGCGTTGGTCTGAGTGGAATGGTAGATATCGGGATACAGTACGAGATTTTTGGCGTGGTGTAGACGATAGTTTAGGACAATTTGCTTACTGTTTTACCGGTAGCCCTGACTTGTATCAAACAAACGGGCGTAACCCCAATGCAAGTATTAACTTCATCACTGCTCATGATGGTTTTACGTTAAATGATTTAGTCAGCTACAACGAAAAGCATAACGAGGCAAACGGGGAAGACAGTAGAGATGGTGAAAGCCATAATAGATCCTGGAATTGTGGTGTAGAAGGTGAAACCGACGA
Source organism: Nostoc sp. DedQUE12b (assembly GCF_034530835.1). Classification (NCBI taxonomy): domain Bacteria; kingdom Bacillati; phylum Cyanobacteriota; class Cyanophyceae; order Nostocales; family Nostocaceae; genus Nostoc; species Nostoc sp. DedQUE12b. Next base: position 161,023 of record NZ_JAVRCI010000005.1, read on the forward strand.
TCCAGAAGTGATGCGTTTGCGCGAACGACAACGACGAAACTTTTTAGCAACCCTAATGCTATCTCAAGGTGTCCCAATGCTATTAGAAGGGGATGAAATTGGCTGTAGTCAAAAGGGTAATAATAATGTTTATTGCCAAGACAATGAGATTTCTTGGCGGCATTGGGATTTGCATAAAGCGAACTCGGATTTACTAGACTTTACACGCGAACTAATTAATTTTCGCCATCAACATCCAGTGTTTCGGCGGCGTAAGTGGTTTCAAGGTCGCCCCATTCACGGTTTAGGTATTAATGATATTGCTTGGTTTAATTCTGATGGCAGTGAAATGACCGAGAAGCAGTGGCTAGTTAGTTATGCCAAAGTAATGGAGATTTTTTTGAATGGGCAGGGAATTGCTACTCCAGGGGATCGTGGTGAGCGGATTATTGATGAAAGTTTTCTATTATTTTTTAACGCTCACTACGAGTTAATTGACTTTGCTTTGCCCAATGAATTTAAAGAAAAGGTATGGGAGATAGTAATTGACACTAATGAACCTCGATTTTTAGAGCGGGGAAAATTAGTTTCAGGCTCTCAAACTGTACCAGTTACAGATCGCTCTCTGATGGTGTTACGCCTGATCAGTTAACAGTGCGAGGAGAAAAAGATACCCTTTTTTGTAGTTAAAAGGTAAATGTTGTACGAACTGTACCAACATAAATTTTGTCATTACTATTATCATTTTCGGGATTCGTGATGACAAATAAACCCGGAGTTATCGCTAGATTATCTGTGATTTGCAGGTGGTAAAAAGCTTCTAGATGTAAAGATGTATCCTCATCTTCAAAGGTATTACCGAAACTATTATCAATCACTTTAGGCGGTTGACCCACCACAAATCCGGCAAAGCTATCTTCTCTGCTAATATCTTTGATCGATAGTAATAACGCCCATGTGGAGATAAAAGCATTTGGGGTTGCTGCTAAATCTTCTGCTTTGGCATGAATAAAACCAACTCGGCCCCCAAGAGTGATACTTGGGTTAAGTTGCCAAGCGGCTTCTGCACCAAAGGAATTCGCAGTAATGGCATCTGCCTGATTATTAAAGGGATTGTTAGTTAATTCGCTGCCGGTTCCGGTATTCACATTATTGTAAGAGTAGATATAGGTAACGCTAAGTGCTGTTGTTTTGGTGGGTTCAAGTGTGATTTGAGCGATCGCACCATGAGGACTAGCAAAAATTCCCCTCTCTGGATTAGCTGCATCGTTGGTGACGTATGCCAATGACAGATTCAGAGAGTCATTTAAATTATGAGAAATACCGATACCTGCACCGCCACCTTGTCGTCGAATCGGATTTTCTCGTCCAAATGTAGAAATAGATCCGTCTCCACTACCGCTAAAAAGAGGATTGACAGTAGGAACAAAATCGCCTAATCCTCCTCCCAAAGCATAGAACGTTATGCGAGTTTGCTTACCTAGTGGAAATTTATAATTTATCTCATCTACTTCCATCTCATTGTCATCGTCGCCATCAAATCCCAAATTGACCATTTTAGTTCCAGTAAAATCTGACAATTCTGGTGTATTTCGACCTTGCAAACGTATTTGTAAGTTGTCTTTGCCGATAAAACTTGTTTCTAAGCTAAGACGGACGCGATCGCTCAACACTAAATTCTCATTGATTTGCTTGGTTCTACTATTGGCTTTTTTTCCACCAGCAACACCAGTCATAGCAAAAATAATCTCTCCCTCTAATTCAACTTGGGGCGAAAACTGTTGTGTTTGTAATGCATTCACTTTGTTTTCTAATAAATCGATGCGATTTCTAAAAGTTACTAATTCTGCCGAAAATTTTGCTTGTAATTTTTGAATTTTAGTTAACGTTTCTCGATTTAGTTTACCATTACTTGTTAGCTCATTTATGTTTACAATGCAAGCATTTAATTTAATAATAAACTGATATCTGTTCAGGCTTTTATTGTTATTGATATTACCATTATTAACGCAATTATATTGCTTAATTAAAGCTTGTAGTGTTTGAAATTCCCAACTATCAGCACTAATATCAGATAATTGAGAGACTGATGTAATATTATTTAATTGATTATTTTCTATTGTTGCTGCATTAATCGTTGCATTAGCTTTATTTAGGTTACTAAAAGCAAACAAAATGATTAAACTAATCAAGCGAATTTTCTGCCAAAAAATCAAACCCATCAATACTATCTCCTGAAAATACTACCGCAAAAATAGGGTGACAGATATAGCGATTCTCGTTTGTATACAATAGACTTTGACCTCTCTCCTTTTAGGAGCTACGGTGTACACACAAGTCGAATTACCCCCCTCAATCCCCCCGATGCATTGGGGGGAAGCCAGAAATCTAATTCCCTCCCCAATGCATACAGGGAGGGTTAGGGTGGGGTAAAAACCAGATTCGTAAACGACTCCAGACTTGTGTGTACACCGTAGGTATTAGACTCAACTGAGAATCGCTATAAATTAGCTGCAATACGTTTCAGGTAGGGGTTATTGGTCTTTCAAGATGCGATAAATCGCGTCTCTATATGAGGGCTTTGGGGTTATCTCAACTGTATTTAAATTGACTGGGGGTTATTGTATTGCACTTAACTCACAAGCCCTATATTTACGAATTACAAATTACCCCAAGTCGCTGTTCGCACAGATTTAATAGTGCTTCTGTAAAAGGACGACGTTCTGCAAATTGGGTGCTGATATGAATATGTCGAACTAAAGTTAGGGTTGTATAGGATTGAATTGCACTGAGGAATTTATCGCTTGTAAGCTGAATAAATCTTTCAGTTAAAAAATTTTCATACTCTTGTAATACTTGGGAATTACCAAAAGTACGAAGGCTGTATTCTTGAATATGACCAATGAAATTACCGATATCAAGTGCTGGATTACCTTCACAATATAAATCTAGGTCAATGAGATACAAACGAGAATTATTAATAATCACTTGATCGGGATAAAAATCACGGTGGATACCACAGCGTTTTGGTTCGGGCGTGTTTTCTCCTAAATGATTACTTGCTTCTAATATTCTCTCTAAGCGTTCTTCCCATTGTGGATATTGTTGCGTAACTAATGGAATCCGCTCATGCAAAATTCGCAGTTCATCTGACATAGTATGAGAACGATGAGGAAGAATATTAGCTTGGTGCAATTTATGGGCAGCTTCAGCAATTAGTTTTGGGGGTAAAATACTGTCAGTTGGTGATAAAAATTGAGTAGCAATAACCCCTTCAACCTTACGCTGTAACCACATTTGCCATTGGGGAATTACGCCTACAGGTTCAGGTACAGAAATTCCATCAGGACTATCATCACCAAATCCCGCAGACCATAGAGATTTCTGTAACTCATAACTATGAAAATCCGTTCCCTTAGCCCTAACCTTACCAATGAGCGTAATTATTTGTCCATCATCATTAATCAATTCGTATTCAATCAAACAACGCCGCCCCAACTTATGACGAATAACCCGGACTTTCTGCACACGACAATTTGCAGCGATCGCTAAACACCGCCCAAAACACTCTTCCACCCGCAACCGATCAACCGCATCCGCCAAAAAAGGCATCTTCCCATCACTAAACCCCATACTCTGCGTACCTCTGCGCTTACCTCAGCGTCCCTTTGCGTTAAAAAACTCTAAACCCTCAAAGAAGCCTGCACTTGATACAAAGCCGCATAACGCCCATTCTGTTGCATCAATTTCAGATGAGTACCTTGTTCCACCACCTGCCCATTTTCCAAATAAAGAATCATATCTGCGCGAGTTGCCAGATAAAGATCATGAGTAATTAAAAAAGTAGTGCGATTTTCTGACAACTGTTGCAGCGCATCAATCACAGCCTTCTCATTACCCTGATCTAACCCTGTTGTAGGTTCATCTAAAATCAGGATAGGAGCTTGACGAATAGCAGCACGAGCGATCGCAATTCTTTGTCTTTGTCCTCCAGAAAGAGTTGCGCCTCTTTCCCCTACAAGGGTGTCGTATCCTTGTGGTAAAGCTTGGATAAAATCATGAGCATTAGCTAAACGAGTTGCATCTTCGATTTCAGCATCAGAAACCCCTGCAATCCCGTAGCTAATATTTTCTCGAATACTAGCAGCAAATAAAAGACTATCTTGCAAAACTACACTAATTTGTGGACGTAATGATGCCAATGTATATTCTCGAATATCCCGCCCATCAATCATTACGCGCCCTGCTGTTGGGTCATAAAGCCGTAATAATAGGCTGACTAATGTAGATTTACCACCACCAGAAGTCCCAACGATCGCTACTTGCTGTCCTGGTTGAATGTTTAAGTTGATGTCTTGCAGTAGAACTTGTCCTGATTGATAGCCAAAGTGGACGCGATCAAAACGCACTGCACCTCGGAAAATCGGGGCTGGGATTGCATCCGGCAAATCATAGACATCAGGTTGCTGATTTAATACATCTAAAATACGCTCACTAGAAGCCGCAGCTTTCGCTAGTCGTCCAGTGTACTTAGCAAAGTTCTGCACTGGCTTAAAAGCATTCTTCAGGTAGGTGAGAAATACCAGCACATCCCCAGGTGTTAACGCATCCCGCAACGCCAGCCAAGAACCATACCATAAAACGATCGCTGTTCCCAATGCAATCACAGCATCAACGGTACGTTCTAAGTGAGCCGCCAGCCGTTGGGTTTTGACGTTTTCTTTGAGACTACGTTGATTTTGTTGAGCAAATACGCGTGCAAAAGCGTCTTGCAAGGATAAGGCTTTAACTAATTTAATGGCAGCAATGGACTCAGCCGCCGTCGCCGCCACAGCACCTTCTTGTTGGCGTTGCTTTAATGAGGAATCTTTAATTCGCTGGCTGAGTCGGTTAGCAACTAGCCAAAATAACGGTAGCGTGAATAGTGAAAGTAGGGTGAGGCTGGGATTGATCCAAAACATTACCCCAATCATCCCAAATAGAGTCAGAATGCTGACTACTAGCGGTAATGCTGCCGTAATCATAATTTCTTGGAGACGGCTAGCATCGCTACTGACGCGAATAATTAAATCGCCGCTACGTGCTTTGGTGTGATATGCCAAAGATAAATCTTGCAGATGACAATACAAATGATTACGCACTTTCGCCATGACTCGGCTACCAACTGTTGCTAATCCGACGGTACTCCAATAGGCAGCAAGGGCGCGTAAACTTGTAATGAGTAAGACTGCAACGGCTGAGAAAGTCAGTAATGTTATCGGTTCTAGACTAGCAATGACGGGAATATTATTTAGCTTTTCGCTGCGAAGAAGAACATAATCAAAGACAAACTTGAGCGGCCAAGGTTCTAATACGCGGAGTCCGACATCTGCAACTAAAGCGATCGCAGAAATCAAAAGTAGTCCGAACTGTGGACGAATGTCAGACCAGAAATAAACTAGGATTCCCCACAAACCAGAAACATTTTGAGCTTTTGACATTTATCGTTTCACCTCCATCAGCAATGGAGATGCTATATAGAGAATTTTTTGAGCGATCGCATCCCAAGTATGATGTGCGATCACCGTTTGCCGCGCCGCCTGTCCTAAAGTATGACGGAGAGTAGGCGATCGCCACAATTTTTCTAATGCCTCTGCTAAAGCGATCGCATCACCTGGAGGACAAAGAATACCATTCACCCCTGGATCAATTAAGTCTGCCAATTGCCCAATCCGACTCACAACTACAGGCAAACCAGCCGCCATATATTCATACACTTTCAATGGTGAGAAGTAAAAATCAGATTGCGCGGCGTAGGGTGCAACGGCGACATCCATTGCTGCTAAAAATTGAGGAACTTCATCAGGATTCACCGCACCAGTAAATTGAGTGTGAGCATCTAATCTCCGTGCAGCTAATTCCATTTGTAGATTTTCGCGTTCGGGGCCATCGCCAACAATTAAAAGTTTGGCATTGGGAACACGTTGATGCAGTAAACTAAAAGCTTCTATGAGAATTGGCAATCCATGCCACGGTTTCAACGTACCAACAAATCCCACTGTAAAGGTTTCAGGTTGAGTTACCGGACGAAGGGTAGAAAAGCGGTGAGGATTGACACCATTAGGGATGACATGAACTTTGCTACTGTCCACATAATTCATTAAGTAAGTTTTCACTGCATCTGAAATAGCAATCAGTGTTGTAGCAGCTGAAAACACTCGATTTGCGACTTCTTCCGCACTTTGGCGATCGATCAAACCCCGATGCTGTGCTTGTTCTGTAATCAGAGGCGAATTTACCTCCAACAAACCCGGAATTCCCATAGCTTGGGCATATTCCATCGCGCTATAACTCCAAAGAGAATAACGCTCATAAATGAAGTCAAAGGGGCCAAATCTTTCCAAATTTAAACGTAAATCAGGATTCATACCTAAAGCAACTTGCTCTCGCACCGCCCGTTCTAATTTAGGGATAACTGGGAGTTGATGAACAACATTAGCTAAATCTGCGGGTAATTCTCCCCCAATCCGAGTAGCAAATAATGTGACTTGGCTACCTTGCTTTTGCAACGCTCGAATCACCTCTTGGACATGAATCGAGCATCCTTTTTGACCAAATACAGGTATACCCGGATCAGCACAAATGTATGCAATTCGCATTTTCACACCTCCTGAATTAGTTACCAAATAAAAAAACATCCCAAATTTTCTTGTGGGATGGGCATCTTGCCCGTCCCAGATTTAGAGCGCTCATGTTGCCCACCCCACAAGATGGATAATTTTTGTCTTGGAAGTCCCTTAGCACTCTTTTATTACTCTCGTCAGATTAAATTTGAAACCCTATTTTGGCGTTAGTCCGCGCAGGCGGACTTTGTTTGTGTAGCCGCGATTTCTAATCGCCGGGGTTTGATTCCCGTAGAGAATAATTTCCGTAACATTGCAGTATTGCGATGAACATCAAACTCAGACTCAATTAATTGCCTAGCCTGGGTTGACAACTTAACCCGCAAAGCTGAATTAGTCAGGAATTGCCCAAGTGCATCGGCTAATTTCTCGGCATCATGTTGTGGCACAATTAACCCAGTCTCCCCATCACGCACCAATTCAGGAATACCCGTCACATCAGTACTTACACAGGGCGTTCCTAAAGCCATAGCTTCGAGTAAAACTGTAGGTAGTCCATCCCGATTACCATCTTTGCCAATAACATAAGGTGCGGCAAACACAGCAGCTTTTTGTACTAATTGAAACACCTCATTTTGTGGACGCGGGCCGACAATTTCCACAATAGATTGCAGTTCTAAATCTATAATTTGCTGACGCAAGGCAAATTCTAAAGAACCAGTACCGACAATTTGACACTGAAACTGATAATTTCTCTGCTTGAGAATGGCACAAGCATCAATCAAAACAGATAGCCCTTTCTTCTCGATTAATCGACCGACTGAGATAATTAATGGCGGACGTTCAGCCGGAGAAGAATATTGCAATTGTCGTAAATCTAACCCGTTGTAAATGCGCTGAACTTGCTTTGCGGCTAAGTTATATGTATTGTGCAGATATCTGAGATTATAGTCACTGACAGTTACTACACTAGCTGCATCCTGTAGTTTACGTTGCATATCTTCAAATTCCACGCTTTCATGAAATATGTCTTTAGCATGAGCCGTAAAGGTATAGGGAATGCCTGTAAAGTGGGATGCTAGCCGAGCTACGCTAGTTGCCACAGTACCAAAATGAGCGTGTAAATGTGTAATTCCTTTGAGTCGCGCTTCTCGTGCTAACCATGCGGCTTGGTAGACAGTACTAGCTTGTTCACCTTGAGCAAAGGCCAGTTTTGTCCAAAAGTCAGGGATAACTTTACTTGCTTCTTGTAATTCTGCCCAAAAATAGCTAGCGGCTGTTGGTGCAAGACTATTGAGTGATTCACTAATCCGCCCTTGAATTGGCCTCCGAATGTAACTTACAGGCGCACGCACTTGGGAAATAATATTTTGAAAGTGAGTGTCACATAGTGGTCGTAAGGCAAAAATTTCTATATCTAAGCCAGCCGCTTCATGAGCCAAAATTTCATTGACAACAAAGGTTTCAGAATAGCGGGGATAACGTTTGAGAACATAACCAATACGGATTGACATAATTCGTAATTCGTAATAATTCGACTCCTTTCGACTTCTCTACGAGACGCTACGCGAACGCTCAAGGCAAGTCGCTCAGTACAAGTTCGTAATTCGTAATTAATGAGGTGAAATTTTTGTCTTTGACAAATGACCAATGACTAATGACAAATAACTGATACGAGGATTTCATTAACGAATTGAGGAATGCGGGTAAGTCCTTTGAGATCGACGAAATTACGGACTTGTGGTGGTTTTACCTCAAGGGTTAGCCAGTTGCTTAATGCAGTAGGTGTCAGTTGACGTGGTTGTATTACATCGATTAAGCCTAGTGCTTGTAATCGTTCAGCACGGATTAATTGTTCTCGTCGGGGTTTGATGCGGGGTAAAATGAGCGATCGCTTTGCAAATGACAACAATTCACAAGTTGTGTTGTAACCACCCATTGCAATCACACGTTCGGCTTGATTTAGTAACAGCGTCGGCTCGGCTAAATATTCCAACACGCGCAGATTGTCACGTTGCACTGCATAGTTCTGGAGTTTTTGCCGAACTTCTCGCGGCATAAACGGGCCTGTCAAGATGATACCGTTCATCTCTGGTGGTAGTTCAGCATGAGCAAATGTTTCTGCTAACTGCGCTCCGTCTTGTCCGCCTCCCACTAAGCACAATACCAGTCGTTCAGATGACAGATTGAGCGATTTAAATGCTTGAACGCTGTCTAAATCCAGATGTTTGAGGCGACTGCGTTGGTCAAGATAGCCGGTGTAGCGGAATTTGGCAACAGTTTTTGGCTGGAAGTGATACTCTTTTGCTAGGTCATAGATGTTGCGATCGCCATACACCCAAACCTGATCGTAGTAAGCTTGAATCGCCTCTTCATTACCTCCGTCCTTCCAATCTCGACGCACAGAAGCAGGTTCATCTAAAATATCCCGTAAACCTAAAATGCAGTATGTTTTTCCTTGAGTACGCAAGTAATTTAGGGTTGGATCTAGCTCTCTGACTGCTCCTCGCGGTACATTATCCACAATAAAAATATCAGGTTTAAATGTTTTAATAGTAGTTAGTATCACTTGCGATCGCAGTGTAATAATTTCCTGCAATGATAGATCCAATCTTCTTGCCTGATATCGCCCATCAATATTTTTGTGCAAAGCCGGGAGCGTCAAACAATCTACCCCTGGAGGTGTTGGTACATTACTGGCATCTTGAATGCCACTAATCATTAAAACATCAGTTTTTAGGGGTGAACATCCTAAAGTTTGAGCAATCAACAAATTACGGCGTTTATGTCCTAGTCCCATTGTGTCGTGGGAATATAAAGCAATGCGCCACTTCCGAGTATTGCTAGATAAACTACTATTCTCCGAAGACATGATGCTATGCGATGTTCTGATGATTTCTCCAGAGTGGGATAACAAGTTGTTCATTTGCACTCCTGACTAATTTTTCCCACAGAATCTAATCCCCTTTTTTATCTAGCAATCTGAAATAATTCATGAAAACACACCACATTTATGGAGTTTTTAAAATTCAGAAGACAGAAGGGAACCCACATTTAAAAACGTGGAATTGAAGCAAGCAGCGCCATTTGATGGCAGTTGCTTCTCTCAAAGGGAGACAGCGCGTAGCTTGCTTTCCCGTAGGGAAGTCGGGGAACCTGCCCACAGCAGTGGCTTTGCTTTGTATCTCGCGGCACTTTCTGCGACGCTCCTACGTCGCTAACGCTTCGCTATCGATACAATTCTTCTTTTAAACGTAGCTCTATAGGCAGAACTAAAGTTTTTACTGATACTGATTTTCTTCCAACCCTAACTTTGTTTGTCACAATTTTCGCGTACCGTTTAACTTGAACTTAACGTAAGTTTAACTAAAGCTTTATGAGAAGAGAATGAAAGTTACATGAGAACTTTCTCATGTAGCCTTCACCAGATATCAAATATTGTCTATTCGCTTTCAAAAGCTATTTTTACTAGTAACTCTAATTAAAAAACGCAGAGCTTCATTTACTGCTTCCGAATTAGGAAACATTTCTGCAACATCAGGTTCTAAAATAACTGTCAATTTTTCAATATTATTAAAATTGTCTTCACTAACTATCATATTCTTGTCCGTCAAGCCATAATTTAATTGATTTTTATGCTGTATTATGCTTGTTTGGTTAGATGGAGCATTTAATTTATTAATTAGTGATTCCCAACTACTAACTTTCAAGTTAAAGTAAGCTTTTGCATCCCGTAATGTTTTAAACTCTTGTTTCAGAATATCAACAGTATAAATATGCTTCTGAGATACCTGTTTTTCTGCATTCAGGTCTGACTCAACCATATCAACTACTTCATTAATAAGTCGGTCATGATTTTCGGCAATTTGAGCAGCAGCTCCTAAAATCCTAGAAGTTGTTTTTATCTGTACATCAGTCTCTTGTTTAAGGCGATCGGCAATACTGCGAATTTGATCTCCCAGCCTTGCTTTACCTTGTTTTTGCGTAGCTGGGAGTGATTTTTTGCTCATGAGTATGCTTATTTATTCAGAAAGTATATCTTTAATTGCCAGCCAGATGCGTTTAAATTTTTGTACCAAACCCATAGGATTGTTAGTTGTTTCTTCTTCCACCGAATCAACTAGAGACTGAATCCGATCCATACGCTCTGCGACAATGTAAAGACTGTTTACTGCTTCATCCTTACTTGTTAAAGAGTCACGCAATAGCACAACCATCTGGGCAATTTCTCGTTTTAGTTTTTCATTCTCGGCTTTCCGGCGAGTTTCCCATCCCTTAATACTAGCTTTGGAACGACGCTCATGCTTGAGTTCTGCTTTAGCCTCATTGTATAAAGTCAAATACATTTCTCGTTCAGAGTTGGCTGCATCATATTTGGTAATAAATTCAGTTGCTCTAGCTTTTTCTTCATTGTAGAGACAGAGTGTTTGTTGATGACTTTGTTGTTCATCAATATAGAAGCGATAATTTTGAGTAACTTGCTCTTTTAGCTCATTAGCCTCGATTTGATAAGTTTGAATCTCTCGTTGGTGAACATGAACTAGCTGGGATATTTTTGCTTTTTCTTCGTTATAAAGGTAGAGCGTCTTTTGATGATTTTCTTGCTCATCAATATAAAAGCGATAATTTTGAGTAACTTGCTCTTTTAGCTCATTAGCCTCGATTTGATAAGTTTGAATCTCTTGCTTAATATGAACCAGTTGAGATGTAGCTTCCTCATTTTCTTTTGCACGTTGTTGCCATTCATCGCGTTGGGCACGAACAGTCATCAATAGCTGTTGAAGCTCACGAGGAGGAGTTGGTTCCTTCTGCCGTGAACGAGGATTATTAACATTGTTGTCATGATTAGAATCTCTGCGATCGCCTCTCTTCATTGCCATAATTTATATGCTTACGTAATTTTTTGTTATATTTAATAGCAGTATTTAGTTTAACTGAGATAAAATAATTGAAGTGTGATCTCGGTTCTACTGGCAATATGATCTGACTTGGAGTTGAGATATTTTTTATTCTGTCTCAAGCGCTCAAATTCCTAGACTGCGATCTCGAAGGACTAGAGATATTGCGCTTCATAAGCAAACTAGGTTTTAAAAAGCGAAGAGAATAAGCCTCAAAGCCTCTTCTCCTGTAGCAATTACGAATTAAGTTAGGATTGAGAAAAATGAATACTTCACAAACACGATAGAAGACAATAATTTATGATTCAAGCCTTACGCAAACTAGTTACATTCGATGAATTCGTTGCTAAATATCCTGACAACACAGGAAAACGTTATGAGTTGCATGATGGAGTAATAGTAGAGATGCCGCAACCCACAGGCGATCATGAAGAGATCATTGTATTTTTAGTCCAGAAATTTATTCTAGAATATAGTCGCATCAGCCTACGCTATGGCATCCCGAAAACAGTATTAGTAAAACCGCCTGAAAGTGAATCGGCTTACTCACCAGATGTACTGATATTAAATCTCCCTAATTTGATAAATGAACCTCTGTGGAAAAAAGAATCTACTGTAAGCCTTGCGGAATCAATACCTTTAGTCGTTGAGGTAGTGAGTAGCAATTGGCGTGATGATTATTTAAAAAAAGCTGCTGACTATGAGGCTGTAGGCATCCCAGAATACTGGATTGTAGATTATGCTGCTTTAGGTGGTAGGCGATTTATTGGCAACCCCAAACAACCAACTGTCTCGCTTTACACTTTAATTGAAGGAGAATACCAAGTTAGCCAGTTTCAAGGTAAGGATCGCATTATCTCACCTCTGTTCCCCGAATTAAATTTAACCGCCGAACAGATTTTTCAAGCTGGTGGATACCCTGTATAGCCCTAATAGTGTGCGATCGCTCGATTATGAGCGACAATGGCAGCAGGATAATCCCCTTGTCTGTAGTGTGCTACTCCCCGGTTTAGATAAGCCTCAAAGTTATTCGGTGCAAGATTTGTGGCTTGAGTACAATAACTCTAAAATTAGCGGGACAAAAAGCCCCGCAAATTATTAATTTTTGAAGTTAGATTTTAGCCTACTTCCAGTCTTTATCTGCTTGTGAAAGTACATAAGCAGTTACATCTTCAATCTGGTTAGGTTTTAAACGACTACCAAAAGCAGGCATGGCATTTTTACCTTTTGTAACTTGGGCAATAATCGCCTCCGCTGAGTACATACCATACTTTTCTAAAGCGTCCTTCTTCAGGTTCTTCGGAGCTTGAACAAGATTTTTACCTCCGGCGTGACAAGAGGCACAATTAGCACTAAATACTTTAGCTCCACTAGCAGCATCTGCTGCCAATGCTGGACGGCTGAAGGCAAAGGTGAAGATTGCTATGCCTAACAGTATGACTGTAATCATTTTTTTCATTTCGTGTTCTCTCTGCAATAACAGCTTATTCGGTGCAATATCCTCCATAATTGTGAGTTCAGCCGCTACCATAGTCAAATGACAAGCTGTCAAACTTTGGTTTATTAAATAAAGTTTTTGGATTTTGAATCTTGGCGATTTTAGATTTAGCTTTATTAGCACAAAAGCGATATGTAACGAGAATTTGCTTGTCTACAAAATACCTAGCTTTTTTATTTGCAAAGCTGTGCTATTTATACTGATGATTAAAATGCAAAATTATGTAATTTTGAGTATTTTATAAAGAAAATTATTAAAATTTAAGGATGAAATATTAAAGATAAAAATTGTCTTGTTTCATCCTTTATACTTCATCCTTCGTTTTTTATTTGACCGATCCTAATTGAGTAAGCACATCTTCTGTGACGCGACAAATTCGCCAATCATCTAATATAGATGCTCCCATACTACGGTAGAATTCTTGGGCTGACTCATTCCAATCTAAGACACTCCACTCAAATCGCCCACAATCACGTTCTACAGCTATCTGAGCTACTTTAGTTAGGAGAGCCTTACCAATACCTTGCCTGCGATATTCTGGTAAAACAAATAAATCTTCCAGATAAATTCCTGGCTTAGTCAGAAATGTTGAATAATTATGAAAAAATAGGGCAAAACCGACAGCTTGACCCGCAGATTCTGCTAATATTGCCTCTACATACCTCCGCGAACCAAATAAATGCTCCTGAAGTGCTAGAGCATTGCCAGCGATCGCGTGAGATAATTTTTCATACTCTGCAAGTCCCTCAATTAATTTAAACAATACGCTGCAATCGGCTGGTTCGGCAAAACGCACAATCAAATTGCTACCCGAAGTCATTAGTCTATAGTCCATAGTTTATAGTCCATAGTCTATAGGTAACTGGGCAATTTATTTTGAGTATTGACTAAACAAGAGCCGAAAAAAGCTACAAAACGCCCGATTTTTGCGAATTGCAAAGCTAATTAAGTTCCAGATTGCACCTCTATCTTGAGCAATGTAATTAAATCAACCAACCTTTTAAGCGTTTGGCTATGTGAGGACGGCGCAATTTCCGCATGGCTTTGCTTTGAATTTGACGCACTCGCTCACGAGAAAGATTGAACATATTGCCAACCTCTTCTAAGGTACATGGTTCGCTGCTTGTCAAACCATAACGCAGAGAAATCACATCTTTCTCTCGTGGAGTTAACACGTCACCCAAGACTTCCCAAATCTCCTGACGCATCATGTTTTCATTCATTTTTGCTTCTGGAGACAAGTTATCTTCATCTTCTAGCAAATCCATCAATTCCGTGTCTTCTTCTTTACCAACGCGGTGGTTGAGAGAAAGTGCTTGTCGCCGTAGCTGTTGTAGCTGGCGTAGTTGTTGCACACTAATTTCTAAATATTCTGCCATTTCTCCTTCGGTAGGATTACGACAGAGTTTTTGTTTGAGTTCCCGTTGGGCTTTTTTTAGCTTGTTCAGCTTTTCAACAATATGAATCGGTAGCCGAATTGTTCGCGCATCGTTAGCTATAGCTCTAGTAATGGCTTGTCTAATCCACCAATAGGCGTAGGTAGAAAACTTATATCCTTTATCGGGATCAAACTTTTCTGTAGCGCGATTTAAGCCCATTGCTCCTTCCTGAATTAAATCCAGAAAAGGCACTCCCCGATTTAAATATCGCTTGGCAATAGACACTACCAATCTCAAGTTCGAGCGAATCATTTTGCGTTTCGCTACTCTCCCTTGATACAAGCGATTTTCTAGTTGCTTTTCCGTCATTCCTAGCTCGGAAGCCACTTCTAGTTTGCTGGCTTCATGTTCCAGCTTTAACTCTAAAGCCGCTTGTATTTCTCTAAATTCTTCTAGAAACCTAACTCGCCGCGCTAACTCTACTTCTTCATCAGCTTTTAAGAGCGGATAACGTGCCATTTCTTTAAAAAATGCGCCGACAGCATCATCATGTTCAGTTTTGTTGTATCCCGAAGGACGAGCCGCGGCCATGTCATCGCCATCGCGTTCGTCTGATTCCAGATTTTCTACTACAATTGGAGATTCTTCTTCTGCCACTGCATTTAAACTATCGAGCGATGGTTCTTCGATATCAGCAGCATTCTCCAGTATTTCCATTTTTCCCAATTCAACAATATTCATATTTTCCTTTAGGGATTGTTGCTTTGTTTGGTACATCATTTATTTACACCTACTCGTTTGAGGCTTGGTAGTTTTCCCTAATGGACGACGCACCCGTAAAGAATAGCGAAATATAGGCTGATGCAATTTGTCTATAGAAATAAAAATCGGCATCTACCTAGTATCTATAGGTTACAGTTATATACAACCTATAACGAAACTTACCTTAGCACCCAGCAAAACTTTTTTCTTAGATTCCCAGCAGATATATTCTTCATTTTTTTCTGAATTATCAAATATGTCAAACCCCCTCAAACTTTCTCAACCTTAACAAATATAAAAATTCCAGCTAATCGTCCAAATATTTTAAACTTTCATATATTTTTCTAAATATTTATAATGTTTTAGTCGCTGGAGTAGACTGTTGTATAAAAGGAAGACCTACTAATGGGTTACGCATTCCCGATTTGATTTCCAGTTACCTATATAATACAAATTACAAGAGTAGCAGTTTAATTTTGATCTGATCTTACTTTGTATAAAAGCATCTCATATACAGAAATGGTTGAATATCTACCGCTAGGCGGAAAAAGGCTACTCCATATTTAGTAGATAGAGTAACTGTTGCAGCAATAGCCGACATGCTTTTATTTGTATAGTGGGTACCAAATATTTATTGCATATATAGTTGATACGAATTTGTCTAGTAGATTACATAAGAGGAAAATTATCAAGTATTATGAAGAATAACAGTATTGAGAAATACCATTTAAATTTAAGAAAGCGAAAAACTAAAGTTTAGTTAGCTAGGTTGATTCTGACCAGCTATGTGAGGAAAATATTTAATTATAAAATCCGCAAGTATGTATATTAATGACATAAATTTATCTCCTTTAGTGGTGAGTGAACCGAGTGAATCATACAAGTCAGGTGAAACTGTTAATCGGTGGGTTGAAGTATTGGTAGACTGTCCAGGAAGTACAGGACTATTTACTTATCGATTGCCAGCCCAGTTAGAAATCAAACCAGGAGATATTTTGAGCGTGCCATTTGGGGCGCAACAATTAGGAGCGATCGCGATTCGGTTACTGGCACAACCCAATATCGATTTACCACCAGAAAAAATCCGGGAAGTAGAAGATATAGTCAGCGTTGGATTTTTCCCAAGTGCTTATTGGGAATTACTCAACCGAGTTGCTGCATATTACTATACGCCGCTGATTCAAGTAATCCGGGTTGCTCTACCCCCAGGATTGTTGGGGCGATCGCAGCGTCGTATCCGCCTGGTTGGAGGGAGAGCAGGGGAGCAGGGGAGCAGGGGGGCAGGGGGGAGCCGTTATTTACTGGGATCTGCCGATCCTTTGGCTTTTTTGACTCCGACTGCGCGGCAAGTTTGGGAACTTTTGCAAGGGCAACCAGCGGGGGACTACAGTTTTGTTTACCTTCAACAAAAAGTCAAATCTGCTTATCGGGGAATTCGGGAGTTATTGCGATTTGGTTTAGTAGAAAGCTACTTAGAACCGCCGCGACTAACTCGACCAAAATTGCAAAAAGCAGTTACGCTCACAGGTACAATTGACCAAGAGTTAACTACTCGCCAACGAGAGATTTTAGAAGTGTTGCGCCGACGTGGCGGAGAGTTGTGGTTAAATGAGTTCTTACAGATTTGTAAAACAACTACCCCTACCCTGAAAGGGCTAGAGGAAAAAGGCTACATCATCATCGAAGAACGGGAAGTATTGCGAACTGAACAAGGCCCAACTTTAGTAGGCGATGGTGCTAAATCTTTAACTACAGCTCAAGCTAGCGCTTTAACAACAATTCAGACATTAGATAAATTTGCTCAAGTTTTATTGCATGGGGTGACAGGTTCAGGAAAAACCGAAGTATATTTGCAAGCGATCGCACCTCTCCTCAATCAAGGTAAATCCGCTCTTGTCTTAGTCCCAGAAATTGGACTTACACCCCAGCTAACCGATCGTTTTCGTGCTCGTTTTGGTAATAAAGTCAGCGTTTATCACAGCGCCCTCTCTGATGGTGAACGTTACGACACTTGGCGGCAAATGCTCACCGGAGAACCTCAAGTTGTCATTGGTACTCGTAGCGCCGTTTTCGCCCCTTTACCCAACTTGGGTTTAATTATTTTAGATGAAGAACACGATAGCAGCTTTAAACAAGATTCCCCTATACCCACCTACCACGCCCGCACCGTTGCCCACTGGCGAGCTGAATTAGAAAACTGCCCCTTGGTGTTGGGTTCTGCTACGCCTTCGTTAGAAACTTGGGTAAGTGTGAGGAAGCAGGGGAGCAGAGGGGCAGGGGAGCAGGGGAGCAGAGGGGCAGGGGAGCAGAGGAGCAGGGGAGCAGGGGGAGAAGTCGTAACTCCTCACTCCTCACTCCCAACTCCTAACTCTTCACTCCTCACTCCTCACTCCTCACTCAGCACTCAGCACTCAGCACTCAGCACTCAGCACTCATTCCGCACTCATTATTTAAGTTTGCCTGAGCGCATCAACTCTCGCCCTTTACCGCCGGTGGAAATCGTCGATATGCGGCAAGAGTTGCAACAAGGAAATCGTTCTATATTTAGTAGATCCCTGCAAGCAGCTTTAGAAGAGTTGCAAGAAAGAAAACAACAGGGAATTTTATTTATTCATCGTCGGGGACACAGTACTTTTGTGTCTTGCCGCAGTTGTGGATATGTGTTGGAATGTCCCCACTGTGATGTGTCGCTGGCGTATCACCACACCGAAGAAAAAGCGCCGGAATTATTGCGGTGTCATTATTGTAACTATGCGCGATCGCACCCCAAATTTTGCCCTGATTGTAGTTCCCCTTACCTGAAATTTTTCGGTAGCGGTACTCAACGGGTAACGCAAGAACTAGCGCGACAGTTTCCAGAATTGCGCTTAATTCGTTTTGATAGCGATACCACCCGTAACAAAGGCTCACACCGTACCCTACTCACTCAATTTGCCAATGGCGAAGCAGATTTATTAGTCGGAACGCAAATGCTTACCAAAGGTTTGGATTTACCACAAGTGACACTTGTGGGTGTTGTCGCCGCCGATGGATTACTAAATTTATCAGATTATCGTGCCAGCGAACGAGCGTTTCAAACCTTGACACAAGTCGCTGGACGTGCCGGTAGAGGTGAAGATCCCGGTAGAGTAATTGTGCAGACTTATACTACAGAGCATCAGGTAATTGCAGCAGTGCGATCGCACGATTATCAATCTTTCTCTCAAGCTGAATTGGAACAACGCCAAGCACTCAATTATCCCCCTTATGGGCGGTTAATTTTGTTGCGTTTAAGTAGTCTCGACCCGATTCAAGTACAAAATACGGCGCAAGTTATTGCTACAGCCTTGAGTACAGAAGAAGAATTCGAGATATTGGGCCCAGCACCAGCGAGTATTTTACGAGTAGCTAATCGTTATCGCTGGCAGATATTGATTAAATTTGCCCCCGATGCCTTACCGCGATTACCAGATTGGGAAGAAGTGCGATCGCTTTGTCCTTCCTCTGTAAGTTTAACTATTGATGTAGACCCGTTAAATATTATGTGATCGTTATGCGATCGTAAATTACTACCCCAACTAGGAGTAACGCACCTTATTTACTAATAAAAACGGAGAACGTAATCCTTCTAGCTAATCGGCATCTAAGTTGCATAAAAGCAGGTCTGAAGCTCTTAATACGAAGGAATCATTCTGGAAAAATGAATGACGATTAGCTTACCACCACTTGACATTCAATCTGGGAGTGTAAGTTCAAACAACCTCTAAATAAAGCTCTTTCATATTAAAATTCCCGAAATTTTATAAAATTCGGGAATCTAGTCTTAGAAGTTTTTGAACGCACATTTGACTTTTAAAAAATGCCTAAAAGAATGATCAAAGTCAGCCCACAGAAGGCAAGTAAAGACATAATCAGAATGTTGCCTATACTGTGGTCAGAAGGTGTTAACTTATCTGTATTGGTAGCCATATAAATCGACCAAATTTAAACAACCTTTGTCTAAACTATAACTATGTAAAACAAAGATCAGTTTATTATTGAACAAAAATTTATTTTAATTCATTTAAGTTTAAACTAATAGTTAAATTTTTAGCAGAACTATTAATTTTTGTTTCAAGTATTTCAAAAACAATTATAGCAATATGATCAATTCTTACCTAAATTAACACAATATAGAAATCATATTTTATTTTTGAAATTATTTACCTTATATACAGCAGATTTTAAGTTGGTGAACTACACAGGCTAAGTCTCAAAGCCTATTTTACTTCTGCCTATTTTACTTCTGTTAATTAGTGCAGCCTATTCTGACCGGAGCAACAGAAACGTCTCCGGCTCCTAAATTATGAATTCTGCTGTATGTGCTGATCATCAAAATATACGCAAATAAATGATATAGTAAAGATTACATTAAGCAATTAAGGGCGTGATAATTTGTGCCTCAAATATTATTATGCAGTGATTTAGTAACCTCTATCAAAAGAAATAAAAATTGTATTCCTTTAGTGAGATCCAAAAATACTGAGTCATAGATACTTTAAGTAAAGTAGAACATGATTTCAGTGCCTGCTGAAAAGTTGATACTTGTAGGTACACAGGTAAATATAATTTATCTGTGTTGTTTCGTGTTTATATATGTCTAACAAAAGGTGGAGGCTTATTTGTCTTGCCTAAAAAGTTAACAATGCAAACATCGTCATTTAGTGGAGTTGCTATGTCTGAATTGCTTCAAGCAGTCTTAGATAGTGAAGAAAGAAGTGATTTACGTTCCTTTCTTAGTGAATTACGCCAACAAGAAAAGAAGTACTTGCTGCGGAACGACATACTCAATGTATATAGTGAGTATTGCTCCAAATCCCAGAAACCTGAAGCCTTTTACACTTCCTCGGAGTTAGGCAAACTAATTTACTATACTCAGGAAATTATTCAGGAAGACTCAAACTTCTGTTTCATCATCCGTTCTAAGATTGCTAGCCAAGAAGTTTATTGGTTGACATCAGACTTAAGCATTGAGCCGATGACGGTGCAGGATTTGTTGGATCTGCGCGATCGCTTGGTAAACAAATTTCATCCCAACGAGGGCGATCTGCTAGAATTGGACTTCGGCCCGTTTTATGACTACACCCCAACCATCCGCGATCCCAAAAATATTGGTAAAGGGGTACAATTTCTCAACCGCTATTTATCCAGCAAAATATTTCAAGACTCCAAACAATTGCTGGACAGCTTATTGAATTTCTTGCGCCTGCACCACTACAACGGTGTGCAACTGCTGCTTAACGATCGCATTCAATCACAGCAGCAACTTTCCGAGCAAGTTAAGAAAGCGATCGGCTTTGTTAATAATCGCCCTGATGATGAACCCTACGAACAATTCCGCTTCCAATTGCAGTCAATGGGTTTTGAGCCAGGTTGGGGTAACACCGCAGCGCGAGTGCGAGAAACTTTAAATATTCTCGATGAATTGATTGATTCTGCCGATCCTCAGACCTTAGAAGCTTTCATTTCTCGTGTCCCGATGATTTTTAGAATCGTCTTGGTGTCAGCTCACGGTTGGTTTGGGCAAGAGGGAGTGTTGGGGCGTCCCGATACCGGCGGTCAGGTAGTTTACGTCCTTGACCAGGCAAAGAGCCTAGAGAAGCAGTTACAAGAAGATGTCCTGCTTGCGGGTTTAGAGAAATTGAATGTCGAGCCAAAGGTAATTATTCTCACCCGCTTGATTCCCAATAGTGATGGTACTCTTTGTAATCAACGGCTAGAAAAAGTCCACGGGACTGAAAATGCCTGGATTTTGCGAGTACCTTTACGCGAATTTAACCCTAATATGACTCAAAACTGGATTTCCCGGTTTGAGTTTTGGCCTTATCTAGAAACCTACGCCATTGATTCCGAAAGAGAACTAAGGGCAGAATTTCACGGCACACCTGACTTAATAGTTGGGAACTATACTGATGGGAATTTAGTGGCATTCTTGCTGGCGCGGCGTTTGAAAGTTACCCAATGCAATGTTGCCCATGCTTTGGAAAAATCTAAATACTTGTTCAGTAACCTCTACTGGCAAGAATTGGAGGAGAAATATCATTTTTCCTTGCAATTCACTGCTGATTTGATTGCTATGAATGCTGCCAATTTTGTGATCAGCAGCACCTACCAAGAAATTGTCGGGACACCGGATAGTGTGGGACAATACGAGTCTTATAAATGCTTCACCATGCCGGAGTTGTATCATGTTACCAATGGCATTGAACTATTTAGTCCCAAATTTAATGTCGTACCGCCTGGAGTAAACGAGAATAATTACTTTCCCTACACGCGAAACAAAGACCGAGTAGAGAGCGATCGCCAACGCCTTGCAGAAACACTCTTTACTCTGGAAGACCCCACGCAAATCTTTGGCAAACTCGACGATCCTAACAAGCGCCCTCTCTTCTCAATGGCGCGTCTTGACCACATCAAAAACCTCACAGGTTTAGCTGAATGTTATGGTCAAAGTAAAGAATTACAAGAGCATTGCAACTTAATTTTGGTAGCGGGTAAATTACGCGTCGAAGAATCAGGTGACAACGAAGAACGCGACGAAATTATCAAACTCTACCAAATAATTGATCGGTACAATCTCCACGGAAAGATTCGTTGGTTGGGTGTGCGCCTGACTAAAACTGATTCTGGTGAAATTTACCGAGTCATTGCCGATCATCAGGGAATTTTTGTACAACCAGCTTTATTTGAAGCTTTTGGTTTGACAATTTTAGAAGCGATGGTTTCAGGATTACCGACTTTTGCCACACAGTTTGGTGGGCCATTAGAGATTATTCAAGATAAGGTGAATGGATTTTTGATTAATCCGACGAATTTAGAGGAGACAGCCACCAAAATTGTGGACTTCATCACTAAATGCGAACAAAATCCTAACTATTGGAATGAAATTTCGCACCGAGCTATTGACCGAGTTTACAGCACCTATACTTGGAAAATTCACACTAACAAGTTGTTATCCTTAGCACGAATTTATGGCTTTTGGAACTTTACCTCAAAGGAAAATCGGGAAGATTTATTGCGCTATATCGAGGCTTTGTTCTATTTAATTTACAAGCCAAGAGCGCAACAGCTATTAGAGCAGCATAAGTACCGTTAGTTTGTCATTAGTCATTTGTCATTAGCTAAGGACTAAAGACAAATGACTAAAAACAATGGACAAATAACTAAATTGTCAATGCACCCCAAGTTCGTTCACCAACTACTCCATCTACACCTAAATTTCGCTGGTTTTGAAAGGCTTTGACAGCAGTCTCTGTTAGTGCGCCAAAAATCCCATCTACTCTTACAGCATAACCGTTAGACACTAATAACTGTTGTAAGGCTCTGACAGCAATACCAGAACTACCGAAATAAAGAGTCGGTAGTTGGCTACTAAACTTCTGGAACCGTCCTGTAGCCTTTGTACGAACTTTAGCTTCAGACTGAGAAAACTTCTTAGGCTTACCAAAGTTAGAAGAAACTAGTCCCTGATTCTTTTTGCTGATTTTCTGAAGTATGTGTTTTTTTTCTAGTTTCAGCACTGAGAGAGAAGCCTGAGAAATCTCATCTGTCTGCATAAATTCAGGTGGCGTAACTTTAGCAGCTATCTCTAACTGACTCTGTTTTGACTGGTTTACGTCATTTTCCATCTGAAATAATTGCTGCTGTGGCAAATTGGTTCCAGATGCTTGTCTTATTGTTAACACGCCCGTCATCATCAGGCCAATTTCATTCATTTTTGTTTATTTTACTTCAAGCAATATTTATTTTAACTAACAACATTGTTCCTGTCTGGGATAGTATATACTAAGCAAACAAAAAATCATGTACTAATTTTTCCAAATAATATTTTCATGTTTATATTTGCTTCCCTCCGATTTCATTTAATTAGATTAATATCATTAATCAAGCCATCAAGTTATCAGACATACTATCTAAATCAATGGTTTTTGAAAAAAGATGCACCTTAAGAAAAAGCGTGTAGGCATTGGCTGCCCTTAGATATCGCTTAATACTCTCAGTTGTGGCGAGATGAAAAACTTTTTACCTTTTTTCATCTCGCCACAAAGCAATACCGCCTAATAAACCGGTGATATTGGGGATGAGTTTGACATTTAACGGTAGCTGGAAATTCACTCTCACAGCTTCACCACCGCCAATGTAAAGGTAATCATAATTAAACAGATGTTGTAAAGATGCGATCGCTTTTTCTAAACGCCTATTCCATCTTTTCTCGCCAATTTTTTCTAACTCTGCACGCCCCAACTGCTGCTCAAAAGTCTCTCCTTTACGAAACGGGTGATGCCCCATTTCCATATTCGGTACCAGCTTACCATCCACAAATAAAGCCGAACCAAACCCCGTACCCAGAGTAATCACTAATTCGACACCTTTACCTGCGATCGCACCAAATCCCTGCATATCTGCATCATTAATCACCCGTACAGGCTTGTTTAAGTGTTTTAATAATGCTGTTTCCAAATCAAATCCGATCCAATCTGGATGTAAGTTGACCGCAGTTTCTGTGACTCCACATCGTACCACACCGGGAAAACCGACTGAAACGCGATGAAATTCACCTTGAGCCGCTGCTAACACCACAATTGCATTAATTACAACCTCCGGTGTTGCAGGTTGCGGTGTATCTAAACGCGCCCTTTCCGTTACAGGATTACCCGTAATATCCAAAACCATAGCCTTAACGCCACTACCGCCAATATCAACCGATAGGGTACGAATCGATCCATTTTCTTCAACCATTGAGTGACATCCTTGTTAATACTTGTTATTTCGTTATTAATTATGCTCTGCTGCATTTGATAATATCTTGGATGTTTGGAGAGTCTTTATATTGATGGGGAAGCAAGGGAGCAAGGGAGAAGTTGCAGTAAATTTTTCCCCCCCCTGCCCCTCTCCTCCCCTGCCCCTCTGCCCCTTTACCCCATTCCCAAAGTTAAAAATCCCATACATTCGATGCCGGACAGCATCTAGATTTGTTAATCTAAGAATAATGGAAATAGTACTAGCGTAGCTGCTTAAAATCCATCGGGCAGCAAATTTCTATTAAAAGTAATATTAAGAGAAAGAATTATGACGGCGTTTGAACCTCAAAGCATCCGCTCGTATAGCCAAGAAGATGTCCAACAAATTCTGCACTTAGCGATCGCTCGTCAAGCAGATGATAAAGACACAGAATTTTCTTATGAGCATATATTAGAAATTGCTGCTGAGTTAGAAATTTCACCAGAGTCTTTAAAATTAGCAGAACGCGATTGGGTATTGCAACAGGGTCAAGTTCAACAACGAAAAGCTTTTGACGCCTACCGCATCAGAAGATTTCAGAAGCGTTTAAGCAAATATGCAATTTTCAATGGCTTTTTTATACTGCTAGATTTAATCAGTGGTGGCGGAATTTCTTGGTCGCTCTACATTTTACTATTCTGCGGATTGCCTGTAGGGCTTGATGTCTGGAATACCTTTCAAATCAAAGGTGAAGAGTATGAAATGGCATTTCAAAAGTGGAGTCGCAACCATCAGATTAAGAAAACCATCAGCACAGTTTTGAACAAGTGGTTTAAGGTATTACAAGCTTAATCAAAACTTTCCCTAACTCTAACCCATTTCTACTTAATTCCCCCAGAAACCTAGGGTGTATACACAAGTCTGAAATAGTTGATTAACTAGGGTTTTACCCCACCCTAAACCTCCCCTTATAAACTACGGTGTATACACAAGTTATCGAATCACTACCAGTCCTCGAATTACCCCACCCTAACCCTCCCCGTATGTATTGGGGAGGGAACGAGATTCTCTTGTTTCCCCCCAATGCATCGGGGGGATTAAGGGGGGTAATTCGTCTTGTATATACACCGTAGCCAGAAACGGGGGGAATTATTTTGCGATCAAACTTAACTAGATACTGAATTAGCCGCCTCGGAAACCTTCTCAGCTGGTGGAAAGCCACCCATACGAATCTCAGAAGTGAAGGAAGTAATACTAAATCCACCAAAACTCTTGAGGACATTTACCCGCATTCGTAAATTGGGGCTAGCAAACCACAGGCGTTCCTCTGAGAAGATGGTTTCATCCTCTGTAGTTAGGATTAAAGCACCATCACTGTCAAATTTATAGCGGCCAGGAACTGGAGTTTTATTGGCATCAACTATTTCTCGGAGTAAACTGCCTTGGGCCGGATTATCTGCATCAGGTACCGAAACTAACACAGTTGAACCAGTGTGTTTTGCTTGATCCTTGTCCATTGTACCGTTCCAGGTAATTTTGGTAGCACAGGAAGCAGAACTAGGATTAATGTTGTAACTTTGACACCGCTTGATAACTTCTGGATGATCTAATGCCAGCGCCTCAATGATGATATCTGACTTGCTATGTTCCGATTGGTTAAAAGCCAAATGTTGACTAGTACGATGAGAAAACCATTTACCAGTACTTAACTGAAAAAACTCTTCAATATTCATGAATGAAATTACCCTGCATCAAAATGCTAAAATTCCCACTTAATTATGATTAAAAGGTAACAGGAGGCTTTAATATTAAGCTTGATTGCCTATTTCCTCAAGCTTCTTGAGGCCAATTCTGGCTGCCTCAGCAACGTTGAAATGATTGTCTTTTTCCAGGTATTTTAAAGCTGAGACACTCTTGGGAGTGGGAAGATTTCCCAAGGCTTCTGCCAAACGCTGCCTGACTAACCAATCATCTGATTGGGCGAAACGGAGAATTTTATCTACAGACTCGATATCTTTAATCTCTCCCAGTGCAGAGATTGCAGCTTGTTGCAACACTACTTCTTTGCTATCCAATGCCTGAAGAAGAACTTGACGGGCACGAGGATCTTTAATATTACCTAAAGAAACAGCTGCACTAAAACGTACTAGCCAATCAGTATCTTCATAAAATGCCCTTGAAAGTACCTCAAAGGCTCTGGCATCACCCAAATATCCTAAAGCACCAGCGGCATCAGCACGCATACCATAATCGGGGTCATTTTCGAGAATTTTTACCAAAATAGAATAACATTCTGGCGTTGGCTTGATTCCCAGAGCAAATATTGCCATCGATCGCAGTTGCAAAGATTCGTCGTCTAGTACCTTTTTAATCAAAGGTACTGCATCCTCAGCCGCAACGTGACGCAGATTAGCAAGGGCTACCATGCGATCGCGTAAATTCGGACTTTCTAACTGAGTAGAAATTTCTTGTAAGCTTAGAGCTGCCATTTAGTTCAAAGCGTTTTCTTTACTTATCTTAATTTACCCGATCTGTTCATCAGGCTGTCACCATCGTGAAGTAGGAGTTTGGCGACTTTACAAAATGGCTCAATTATGAATAAAGAATAAACAAATATTACTTACGTGAGAATATATATTGAATTTAGCAGTAATTAAGGAATAATCGATCATCTTCAAAGCTTCAGTAGCCAGTTTTTTGTTAAATGTAGATGTAGGGCGATCGCACCTTGTCGCCAAAAATCGCACTTTTCTTTCAAACATAGCTTTGTGTCCACCCTCTTACGCTAAAGTTGCATAAGAACGTGCATCTAAAGCCAGGAGGAAAGAGTTGTGAAAGCAGTCTTGATGACAGCAGCTGGCAGTCCCGAAGTTCTGCAAGTACAGGATGTGCCAAACCCTGCTGTTCCTGTAGGGAATACTGAACTTTTAGTGCGTTTGGTGGCGGCTGGCATTAACCCCATTGACACTAAACTTCGTAGTCGAGGCACTTTCTACCCCGATCGCACGCCAACAATTTTAGGATGTGATGGTGCAGGTATTGTTGAAGCAGTAGGTGCTGGAGTCCAGCGTTTTCGCGCAGGTGATGAAGTATATTTTTGCTATGGTGGCTTAGGCGCACACCAAGGTAATTACGCTGAATACACCGTTGTAGATGAACGGTTTGTCGCACGTAAACCCGCCTCTATCTCCTTTGCCGAAGCAGCAGCAGCGCCTTTAGTATTAATCACCGCCTGGGAAGCGTTATATGAACGGGGACGATTAGAACCTGGGGAACGAGTTTTGATTCATGCCGGTGCTGGTGGTGTTGGCCATGTAGCAATCCAATTGGCGAAACTCAAAGGTGCTACTGTTTCCACCACAGTGGGTTCTGAGGAAAAAGCTAATTTCGTCAAAGAACTTGGTGCTGATCATATAATTTTTTACAAACAAACAGACTTTGTGCAAGCGGTATTAGATTGGACTGGTGGCGAAGGCGTAGACTTAGCTTTTGATACCGTAGGTGGCGAAACCTTTCACAAAACCTTCCCCGCAGTGCGAGTCTATGGCGATATTGTGACCATTCTCGAACCAGATGCCAATACTGTTTGGAAAACTGCTAGAATTCGCAACCTCCGCATCGGTTTAGAATTAATGCTGACACCAGCCTTGCTAGGATTACAAGATAGTCTCCACCATCATGCAGAAATTCTCGAACAATCTGCCACCTGGATTGATGAAGGCAAATTAAAAGTCCATGTGAGTCACAAATTTCCCTTAAAAGAAGCAGCTAAAGCCCACCAACTGATTGAAAACGGTTCTGTGGCAGGTAAAATTGTTCTGCTGATTAGTAACGAATTTGCATAATTTATCTTTTAAACGCAGAGGCACGCAGAGGTTAAACGCAAAGGTACACAGAGGAGTTTCTCTGCGTACCTTTGCGCTTCCCTTTGCGTTCCTTTGCGTTTTACTCCTCTTCCTCCCCCTACCAGCTTCGGCAGCACAAACACAACCAGAACGCACACCCTTAACCCTAGAATTATTACAAGAAAGAATACGCACACCCACACTCCGTGAAGGAAATTTAACTGTCGATTTGCAAAAAATGGCGATCGATTTACGCCCAGAAAACGCCAACTTTCGTGATGCTTTTTACCAATTATTGCGAAAAGAACTAGGTACAAAACCTTTAGGTTTAGACCTCAGCAATGCTTTAATTCTGGGGGATTTTGTCGGCAGCGATTTAGGTTTAAGAACACCATTGTATGCAAAAGCTATTGCACCCATTTTCACCCCTACCGAACAAGAAAAACTAGAACGTTTGCGCTTCGTTTGTCTAGAGTCACTCGCAATCGCTTTACCCAACTCCAAAGATTGTCGATCGCTTCTGGGAACAGAATCAACTCCATACAGTGAAATCGCCGTCTTTCGTGGTGTCTTAACACTGGTGCAAACTCGCTTCAACGGCGAAGTGAAGTTCTCCAATACATTTTTCCTTCAGTCTGTTGATGCCCAAGGTGCAACTTTTCTCCAACCCACTAACTGGGCTGAAACCAGATTTGCTCGTCCCGTTAGTTTCACCAGCGCTAACTTCCAGCAACCAAGCAATTTTCAGGGCAGTATATTTTTTGACAAAGCTAACTTTAAAAAAATTAAATTTCAGGAACTCGCTGATTTTCAAGGCAGTTTCTTTGAGAAGACTGTTAACTTCAACCAAGCAACTTTTAAACAGTTGGCTAAATTCAGTAGTGTGCAGTGGCAAGGGAATGCTGATTTTTCTGATGTGTACTTTGCCAATCAAGCCCAGTTTACTAAAGCCGATTTTAATCAGTTCCTCTTTTTAACAGAAGCGACTTTTGAGCAAGCTGTAAGCTTCCGAGAAACTGAGTTTAACCAATTAGTAAATTTGCAAGGTGCGAATATTCTTAATCAAGCAGATTTTAGCGATGCGAGGTTTTCTAAAGAGGCTTGTTTAAGCGTACCAGGTTTAACTTTTAACTCTAACAAAGCGAAAATTTTAGGTAATCCCGGTGAGATTGGTCAGATGTTCTGCATCCCAACATTGCAAGGTAATCAAAACATCTTGCGGAATTTGGGGCAAAATTTCCGTCAGCAACAGCAAGTTGCCGATGCTAATGAACTGGAATACACAAAACAACGACTGCGATTAATCGAGTTTGGCCATCGTTTGACGGCTATAAATATTAATAGTGCAACTGTTGCAAGTTTGATGAATCTGGGTTTTTCTGCAACTCAAGCCCAAGCGATCGCCCAGCGTCGTCTGGTAAAATCCTTTCGTAACAGTAGTGAGTTACTCACCATTGCAGACATCGATTTAGAAAAATATACCCAACTAAGCGATCGCTTAATTGTTGGCGAAACCCTTTCTATAGTTGGGTGGTTACTACAAGCTTGGAGTTGGCTGGCGTTGAGTGTACTGCTGTTGTTGAGTGGCTATGGGACAAATTTTTGGTTAGTGTTTGGTGTGGGAGGATTAGCAATCGCTTATTTCGGCTTACTCTTTTGGCTAGTAGATCGCTATCGTCGGCTGCATCCCGTACCAATTATTCCCACATCCTACGAAACCATTTCGATATTAGTCAGTTTTAGCGTTTTAGTATTCTTCAGCTTACTAGCAATCTTTCGCAATGCTGAACAACCTTGGCTGACATTGGGGTGTATGTTAATAATTATTGTCCCCGTCCCAATGGCTTTATTGATCCGACTTTACCAACAAGGTCGTTATCACGATTTAATGGACGTTTCTTACTTCACAGAAGACGGCACATTTCGCCAGTTACGATTGTTGATTGGACGTTTGCCAGTGATACCAAGGAATCAGACATTTCGGGAACGATATATGCCTCTGTTATGCGATCGTCGTTGGAACTGGCTCAACTACTATGATTTTAGTCTCAACAATCTAGTTAAATTAGGATTTAACGACATTCGCCTGCGAGACGAACACCTACCTGGCATCGTCTCTGCACTTGCTTGGTATCAATGGAGTTTGGGTTTAATTTACATCACGCTAGTTTTGTGGACACTTTCCCGCACAATTCCGGGATTAAATTTGCTGATTTATCTGAAGTAATTTCTGTACCTGAAGCTTTTTTTGCTGCACTTCGTAGTGGTTCTAAGTAAGTAGGCACGATAAAACTAAGGTATGTTGAGTTTTATAAAAACCTTGAAACGATTCACTTATAGTGTCTTTACTGACCTTAGACTTTGTTGTATATGTTGATTTTTAACGCCGACTTACTTAAGATGTAACGTATTGCAGTATGCGAGTAACCGTGCTATTTATTGTTATCAGTCTCGTTGTATAACGTGGGATAAAAGTGATATAACCCCGGATAAACCCAGATTAATTAAATATCTAAAAAATTGGCAAGTTTATCAAAAGATTATTCATTGCAATATAATATTTCGCCCAAATTGAATTTTATTATACAAACATTTCAGTTAACTTTTTAAGTTATATCTAAAAATATCTACAAGTTTGATAAATATATCAAAATATTTTTCATTGTTCTTCAAAACCAACTCGTATAAATTATAGGTGGATGTAGCATTGATTAAAAATTTGGTTATCTACACTTAATAGAAATAGCCAAATAATCTTATAGCTACTAACTAGTTTTGCTAACAAGAAAGTGATTAAATAGACTTGAGTTTTGTCTATTTTATGTTGCAATGCTAGCAATATTTTTATCCAATAATGAGGATTAATCTAATGGCAGAAAATTCAAGTAATAGTGGTAGCAGTAACTCCTCTACTAGTGGGAACAATGCGATTGGACAATTTGGACAATCACCCTTCGGTCGCTTGAAAGAAGTTGTTCCTGAGAAAGACCTCCCCAAAATATTCAGTGGTGTTGGTGATGGACAAAGTGGCGGTAGCTCATTTGGTGGCGCTGCTGCTGGTGGTGGTGCTGGTGGCAGTCAGCCTGATTTAGCCTATGGTGGTAATCCTTTCGCTGGTGACAACTTCTGGAATATCTTTGCAGGGGGTGTCAACCCATCCGCAGGCGGTGGTAGGCCATCCACAGGTGGTAGCACATCCGCAGGTGGTGGGAACTCATCCGCAGGTGGTGGGAACCCATTCGCAGGTGGTGGGAACTCATCCGCAGGCGGTGGAAACCCATTCGCAGGCGGTGGAAACTCATCCGCAGGCGGTGGAAACCCATCCGCAGGCGGTGGAAACCCATTCGCAGGCGGTGGAAACCCATCCGCAGGCGGTGGAAACCCATTTGCAGGCCGCGGGAACCAAAGTAGTGGCAGCGACCTTTTGACTGGTGCTGGTGGCAGTAGTAACTCATCCACAGGTGGCGGGAACCCATCCGCAGGTGTTAGTAATCAAGCTCGCGATCCTTTGACTGGTGCTAATAGCCCGACCTATGGTATTAGCACAAGTGAAATACCGAACGGGTTCGACTTGAGGGTTACTATTGACAACCTAGTTGACTCAAGGCTTGACAAGGAATTGGGCGATGGAAAAACCCCATCATTTGGTGGTGGTAGTGGAGGAGGAATCCCATCATTTGGTGGTGGTAGTGGAGGAGGAATCCCATCATTTGGTGGTGATAGTGGAGGAGGAATCCCATCATTTGGTGGTGGTAGTGGAGGAGGAATCCCATCATTTGGTGGCCAATAAATCCCGTTCGCTTAATAGAATCCTTGCGAAAATGAGCAGATAAATAGAGGAAACAATAATGAGTTCTTCAGTACATAGTATGCTAGTACAGTTGGGAGCAAATAAACATACCATTTGATAAAGCTCAAAACCGTGTATTATCGGTGATGTGCCTTCTGCCTTATTGTACTAGCTTGCTATTTTACATCCTATAACTCTTTACAGGTAAGGATTTAAGCAATATTTTCTGTTACTTTGACAGTAAGATGATTAAAGCCTTTATTATAGAGAGATTTTGGGTTTAGCAAACTCATAATTGTTATAAGAAGTACTGAAGACCCCATGATTTTTTAACTAAAAATAGGAAAATTAGTGCCAATGGAAGAGTCTGCTGTCAATCCCCTTAATGGTAGAGTTAATCCCTTAAGCGCAGGTGTCCCTAACAGCGTTA
The DNA here is from genome assembly GCF_034530835.1 of Nostoc sp. DedQUE12b. NCBI lineage: Bacteria > Bacillati > Cyanobacteriota > Cyanophyceae > Nostocales > Nostocaceae > Nostoc > Nostoc sp. DedQUE12b. The sequence goes on from NZ_JAVRCI010000005.1 coordinate 192,945, forward strand.
GTTCCTTTGCTCCTAATGACAGTTTGTCTGCTGAAGGCAGCCTGTTGACGGGTGGTAGCAATCTGTTATTAGGTAACGGTAACAATCCCATTCCAGGTGGCGGTATTAACCCGTTTGCAGGCGATGCTGGCAGTGGACTTCAGCAATTAATCTTTGATCGATTAAAGTCAATTTTAGGTGATAACTTTTTCAAAGGTATTGACAACACATTGGCAGGAGGTAGTAACCCGTTTGCAAACAGTGGTTATCCGATTCCAAGTGGGGCTACTAACCCTTTGGCAGGTAACGGTAATGCAATTCCAAGTGGGGCTACTAACCCATTTGCAGGTAACGGTAATGCGATTCCAGGAGGAAATAACCCATTTGCAGGCGGTAGTAACCCATTTGCAGGCGGTAGTAACCCATTTGCAGGAGGAAGTAACCCGTTTGCAGGCGGTAGTAACCCATTTGCAGGAGGAAGTAACCCGTTTGCAGGCGGTGGTAATGCGATTCCAGGAGGAAGTAATGCGATCGCAGGTGCTGGAAGTCTGCTTCAACAATCGCCTTTCGATCCGTTGAAAGAAGTCCTTGGTAACAATATACCCTTTAGTAACACTGGAAATACATCTAATTCAGGTAGCCAAACCTTTAATCAGAGCAACGCACCAATTGGCAATGGTAACAAGGACTCTGGTAGTAATAACGCAACTATTGGTAATTTTAACTCGGATTATGGCAGTAACAGCGCAACCATTGGCAATGGGAACTGGAACTTTAATAATGACAACGCAACCATCGGTAATGGCAACTGGCTATTTGGAAAGAGTAACACAACTCTTGGTAACGGCAACTGGTATTGGGACGATGGAAGTAATAATTCAACATTAGGTAATGGTAATTGGCACTTCGGCAGTGACAACGCAACCATTGGAAACGGCAATTGGGATTTCGGTACTAATAACACAATTATTGGTAATGGTAACTGGGTTTTTACCAATGGAAATGAAATTATTGGTAATGGTAATTGGTTAACAAAGACTGATAACACAAAGATTGGAAACGTCAATAATCTCAGCAGTTTAAAGTTATCCCCACTAGGGATAAAAACTGATGTTAACAATCTGATTGACTCTCTTATAGGTAAAATAGGTCAAAATTTTCTTGGGTTTACAGGAAATTTTGATGAATCGAGTAGCCAAACCTTTAACCGCCTCATCTCTTCTAAAAGTGTTGGTAATGATACTGATATATCTAAGGATATTGAGCAACTTTTGGCATCACTCAGCCCAATTCAAGGAAATTTCATCAATTATCAGCCTGTGCAGAACCCTCAGCCTGTCCCAGAATCTGCTTCTTCAGTGCCGTTGGTAGTAATGGGAGTCGTGTGTTTGCTGTTGTCACTGTTCAAAAAACAACAACACTGTTAACGTAAATTCAATATTTTTAAGCTTATTGCGATCGCACTTCCTATTTCTCTACCAGATTGACTTATAGCAATAGACATCTTGTAAAAATATATTTTTGCACTCTTAGGGTAAAGGGAAAGGATTTTGAGTTTCTTTACCCTTTTCCCCTTCACTTTTACCCTGACTTTTGCAATAAGTCTAATAATTAGCGAGAATTAATGCTGTCCGCACCAAGCGATTCTCATCAAGACGTTTGGCGATCGCACTACAAAGTTAAGTGAATGCATCGGCTTGTATTGTTAAGGCGGCGGCGGCCTTGTTAATGCATCGGCTTGTATTGTTAAGGCGGCGG